>CBFDEG010000100.1:0-9587 GCA_965603765.1 uncultured bacterium
GCCATCATCAGCTTCAGGTATCTCTTCCTGAAACCCGCATTCTTTGTTAAGGCAGGCAATGAACTCGCCTTTTTTGGTTTTCTTTTCAACCATGAACTTTGCCTTGCATTGAGGGCATTCTTTGTTGATGGGTTTACTCCATGTGGCAAACTTGCATTTCGGGTAATTCCCGCAGCTGAAGAATATCTTGCCTTTTTTTGTCCTTCTCTCGACTATGTCGCCACCGTCCTCAGGGCACTTAATGCCGGTACTTATGGCCTTTGTGTTCTTGCAGTCAGGGTATTTGCTGCATGCCAGAAACCTTCCGAACTTTCCTGATTTCAGGACCATCGGGGAATCGCACTTTTCGCATTTTTCATCACTTTCCTGTATCTTGACGCCCTGTCCGTTCTCTTCTTCAAGCGGTCGGGTATTTTTACATTCAGGGAATCCGGTGCAGGCAATGAATCTGCCGTGTCTGCCCCACTTTATGACCATAGGCTTTTCGCATTTGTCGCAGACCTCGTCCGTTGGAATGTCTTTCGGCTTTACTCTGCCCAGGACCTCCATTGCCTCTTTCAGGTCTTTATCAAATGGAGTATAAAATTCCATTATTATATCGGCCCAGTTGATCCCGCCTTCTTCGATCTTATCGAGGTTATTTTCCATATTTGCCGTAAAATTGTAATCCATTAATCCGGCGAACCTTTCTACCAGCAGATCACTTACGACCGCTCCGAGTTCAGTGGGATGAAATTTCCCCTCTAATTTTTCGGTATATTGTCTGTCCTGGATAGTCGATAAGATAGTGGCATAAGTACTCGGCCTTCCTATTCCTTTTGCCTCAAGCTCTTTCACCAGTGTGGCTTCTGTGAATCTTGGCGGAGGCTGTGTGAAGTGCTGTTTAGGTGTTATGCTGTTCGTTTTAAGCCTGTTGCCTTCTGATAATGCAGGCAGGAAGCCTTCCTCTTTTGTATCACTGTCGCTTCCTTCTGTATATAATTTCATGAACCCGGGGAATTGTACCACTGTCCCTGTTGCCCTGAATGTATACTGGTCTGCGCCTTCAGGTTTAATGTCAATGGAAGTAAGTTCCAGGAGAGCATTATGCATCTGACTTGCTACAAAACGGTTCCATATGAGTTTGTACAGGTTGTGCTGGTCGCGTCCCAGGAAGCTTTTGATGCTTTCCGGGGTCCTGATAACAGCAGAAGGCCGTATGGCCTCATGTGCTTCCTGTGCGGATTTCTTGCTTTTGTACACAGGGGGCTTTTCAGGTACATACTCTTTTCCGAACTCGCTGTTTATATGTGCCCGTGCTTCTTGCTGTGCTTCTTCAGCGACCCTCACTGAATCTGTTCTCATATATGTGATAAGGCCTGTTGAGCCTTCGCCGCCAAGCTCGATACCTTCATAGAGCTGCTGCGCTATAAGCATGGTCTTTTTTGCCGTGAATCTCAGTTTTCTGGATGCTTCCTGCTGAAGCGTGCTTGTAATAAAGGGCGGTGAAGGAGAACGCTTTCTTTTCTTTTTCTCTATGGTGTCAATAACAAAATCTTTACCTTCAATATCAGAAAGTATTCCGGATGATTCTGTTTCATTAGATATTTCAGCTTTTTTGTCATTGATGCGAAAGAGCTTTGCGTCAAAGGCGGGCGGTTCCTTGCCCTCAAGATTTGCTAGTATGCTCCAGTACTCAACTGAATTGAATGCCTCTATCTCACGTTCCCTGTCAACAACGAGCCTTACTGCTACCGACTGTACCCTGCCCGCGCTCAGGCCGCGCCGGACCTTGCGCCACAAAAGCGGTGAGAGTTTGTATCCCACGAGCCTGTCAAGGATCCTTCTGGCCTGCTGTGCATCCACAAGGCCCATATCGATCTGTCTCGGATTATTGATGGCGTCAGTTACCGCTTTTTTGGTTATTTCATTGAACTCAACCCTGTAAAGGTTTTCTGAAGACTTAAGCTCTTCGGCAATATGCCATGCAATAGCCTCTCCCTCCCTGTCAGGGTCAGGTGCGAGGAATATTCTGTCAACCTTTTTAGCGGACTTTATAAGGTCTTTAAGTATTTTCTCTTTGCCTTCTATTACAACATATGTGGGTTTAAGGTTGTTTTCAGTGTCTACCCCGAGGTCTTTTTTGGGGAGGTCCTTAATATGCCCGACAGATGCCTTTATGATAAATTCCTTGCCGAGGAATTTACTGAGAGTCTTTACTTTGGTCGGTGATTCGACTATTAAAAGCGACTTCATTAAAACAGCTCCTTATATGCAATCATAGTTCTGTTAAGGCGTACTGTCATACGCCCTTCTTTATCGGTTTTGCAGTGAAAACCTTTATTTAGTGCTAATTCAGGGAAAAAAGCTTTCCTTCCGCCTGTCTGATCATGCCTTTCAGTTCAAGGCCTAACAATGTTGACAATGTCCTGCCTGAGGGCATGTTCATGTCCCTGATAATGGAATCAATGTGCATGGGACCGTTAGTAAGTGATCCGTAAATGGTTTTCTCATCATTATTCATTGAATCCATTGTTTTTTCATTAGTCAGGTTGTCTTCTTTTAGCACGCCTTTTATCTGGGGCCAAAGCTCTTCTATCACATCATCAGCGGTTTCAACAAGCTTTGCACCGTTTTTGATAAGTGTATTCGTTCCTTTAGAGTTCCTTGATATGATGTTGCCCGGGACCGCAAAGACCTCTTTGTTCTGTTCAAGAGCATATTTTGCTGTTATCAGGGAACCGCTTCCGGGTGCGGCTTCGACAGCTATAACTCCAAGCGAAAGGGCGCTTATTATTCTGTTCCTTCTCGGGAAGTTCTCTCTCAGGGGCGGTGTTCCCATGGGGAATTCACTTATGACCGCGCCGGAGTACATGATTGTTTCCATAAGATCTCTGTTTGCCGCAGGGTAGGGGACATCTATTCCTGATCCAAGCACTGCTATTGTGCGGCCCCCTGCATCGATCGCGCCCCGGTGTGATGCTGTGTCAATGCCTCTTGCCATTCCGCTCACAATTGTCAGTCCGGATGATGCCAGCTTATAACTTATCTTTTCAGCGGTCTGTATTCCGTAAGGGGTCGCGCTTCTTGATCCGACCATTGCAACGGCATACTTGTCTATTTCTGCAAGGGTCCCTTTTAAATAGATAACAGGCGGAGCATCATAAATTCTTTTGAGGCTTTCGGGGTAATTGTCATCACTGACAGATATTATTCTGATATTGTTTTGTTCTGCTTTCCGGAGCTCATTTTTAACTCTGTCCCATTGAGAGAATGTGGAGATGCTCTTTGCCCGGCTTTCACCTATCCCGCCAATTTTTTTAAGCTCCTGCGAATTTGCCCGGAAGATATTTTCAGGCGTTCCCAATGCAGAGATAAGTCGCCTGAATGTCACAGGTCCGATATCGGGCAGTAGATTTAACGCTATATAATAATGTAGATCAGACATTTTCTCGTTATCCGTTGTCCATAGGCCGTTGACCATTGTCAATCTGCGGACTACTTTTTGTTATAATTTTGCAGTTTAAGCCTCAATGCGTTTAATTTTATAAAGCCTTCGGCATCTTTCTGATTATATACATCTTCTGCTTCAAATGTTGCCAGTTTGTTGCTGTACAGGGAATTAGGCGCTTTTCTGCCTGCAACTATGCAGTTTCCCTTATACAGCTTCAGCCGTGCGGTGCCTGTAACACCCTGCTGCGCCTTATCTATAAGCACCTGCAAGGCCTCCCGCTCAGGAGAGAACCAGAAGCCGTTATATATAAGTTCCGAGTATTTGGGAATAAGGGAATCCCTCAAATGCATTAGTTCCCTGTCCATGGTTATTGATTCCACAGCCCTGCGTGCAGCATGCATTACTGTTCCTCCGGGGGTCTCATAAACTCCCCTTGATTTCATACCAACAAACCTGTTCTCGACTATGTCTACCCTGCCTATGCCGTGTCTGCCGGCGATGGTGTTCAGTTTTTCGAGCAGTTTTGCAGGGGACAGTTTTTTGCCGTCAACAGAGACCGGGTCGCCGTTTATGAGATCTATCTCAATGTACTGAGGTTTTGCCGGTGCCTTTTCAGGGGAGACTGACATGGTGAACATGCTCTCTGGCGGTTCTGCCCAGGGGTCCTCAAGTACACCGCCCTCATAACTTATATGAAAAAGGTTCGGGTCTGTGCTGTAAGGCTTTTTCTTTGTGACCGGTACGGGTATACCGTGTTTTTTCGCGTACTTAATCAAGGACTCCCTTGAATTGAATTCCCATTCCCTCCAGGGGGCTATTACTTTAATGTCCGGCTTCAAGGCATAGTATGCAAGTTCAAACCTGACCTGGTCATTGCCTTTGCCTGTTGCACCGTGTGAGACAGCATCCGCTTTTTCCTTTATCGCGATCTCAATATGTTTTTTTGCTATCAGCGGTCTTGCAATGGAAGTGCCCAGCAGGTATGTTCCTTCATATACAGCATTCGCCCTGAGCATCGGAAATACATAGTCTTTGACAAACTCTTCCTTCAGGTCCATTACATATGCCTTTGAAGCGCCTGTTTTTAATGCCTTGCTCTTTACGGCCTTCATGTCTTCGTTCTGACCGAGGTCCGCACAATATGCTATGACTTCGCAGTCGTATGTTTCTCTGAGCCATTTAATAACAATGGATGTATCCAGCCCGCCTGAATATGCCAGCACAGCTTTTTTAATTTTCATGGTTTCTCTCCTTATTAAGGATATAAACATATCACAAGTTCCTGAAAAATGTAAAATCCGCTGATATCAGAGTATAATTGATATATCCGGTCTTATTTGCCTGGTTTTTTTGAATATATACTGAAATGATAAATAATCTGCCGCTGAATAATGCTTTTAATCTCCTGACACTCGTGAGCAAATCTGACGGTCCGTTATCTATTAAACCGGGCACATTGCTTGAGGCAAGGGTCGTTGATATCCTGGATGAAGGACATGCCCTTCTCCGTCTGCTCTCTGCAGGAAGCAGCAGGGGTATGCTGTTTGAGGCCTCTATTAAGCCGGATATGGGGATGTCACTGAGTAAGGGCCAGGATATTCTGCTTGAGATCATAGGAGGCAAAGACGGACTTAATGCAAAGATCATTGAAGATCCGGATAGCCGGACAGATGGCAGGGCTCCTGTTACAAAGGGCCTGCCAGCAGACTTTATGGATAATGCGGGGTCGAGTCCGGGATTGAAAATTTCGAAGGCGGACCTGAAGCTGCTGCTTAACCTTATTAAGAATACTGCGGATATCATGAAATCTGCCGGCAGCAAAGATGATATAGTCTCACTTGTTATAAATTCAGCTAAGTCCGGCCTTGTTAAAAAAGGTGATATTGTCAGAGCGGAGGTTATTGATATTAAGGACAACGGCAGTGCGGTTGTCCGGTTGAAGGCCATTGGGACCGAAAGGTCAGAAGTTGAGGGTGAAATTATAAAGAGCGCGCGTCCGGGACTCTTCTCCAAGGGAGAGAGCATGGTACTTGAAGTACTCTCCGGCAAAATTAATATAAAGGCGCGCCTGGTCGAACTTCCTGAAATACAGGCCTCGACCGGTCAGTATAAAATACCGCCGGCAGCGGATGTACAGTACAAAATCCCGCCTGCCTTGTACAGGATCATAGATGATATTTCCGGGCAGAGACTGGGTGCTCCTGAGGCAAAACTTGTTTTAAATGTGTTCAGGGCAATTGCCGGGGGCAGCAGGGCCGCGCTTGAGGAGTTTAAGGCACTGGAAGGTCCCATGCTGAAAACAGGCAATATAGAAGGACCGGCATTGAAGTCATTTTTAGATGTCGCTTTTCTGCAGCAGGATGTTCCGGTAAGGGCCGGTTCCATGTCTATGCCTTTGTCCGGTCAGGCAAATGTAAGCTCGGAAATTAAGCTGCTGATGAATTTACTTAAACCTCTTCCGGTGAATGTCAGGGCCGCCCTGCCCGGACTTGAAAACCTTGAAAAGATAATGGAGAATGTAAAAGGTCTGACTTCTACAGACCTTAAGGGATTTATTGAACATTCAGGGGTGGCTTTTGAGTCAAGACTTAAAACAGCTGTTTTAAATTTTAAGGGAACACTCCCGGAGGCAGCTGCGGCCTTTCAGAAAGATGGTGACATCAAGGGTCTTATGTTAAGGCTTAAAGAACTTCTTGGCGACCGGGAGGTGGCCGCTCTAATTGCCAGGTCAGGGGGCAAGGCCGCGGAACTTTCAACCATTACGGAAAGACTGCTCAATAATCTGGAGCTTTTTCAGACAGCTTCAAAGTTCAATGACATGTTCTATACATTTTTGCCTGTTTTATGGGACGGACTTGAAAATGCGGAATTCTTTTTCAAAAAAGGCGGGAAGGGCCGCAGTCAGTCATGTTCCTGCGATCTTAACCTCGACCTTAAGGGCCTTGGTAAAATGTCTGTATCCATTACACAATTAAATAAAAGTTACTATGTCACATTTCGTACTGAAGATCAGAGGACAGGCGACCTTATTAATGAAAAAGGCCGTGTCCTGCAGGAACGCTTCTCCGCTCAGGGACTTATACTCAAAGCGTTAAATGTTAACTCCGGCAAAAAAGTCGTGTTCGGACAGACACAGCAGCATGGCGTCAGCTGCAAGGCATAAATATGAAAAAGAAAATTATAAGCGCAGCGGCCCTGAAATACGAACATGGCAAAGACAAAGCCCCGATGCTTGTTGCCAAGGGAGAGGGCAGGATAGCTGAAGAGATCATGAAGATCGCCAGGGAGCATGGCATTGCTGTAAAAGAGGACAGCGATCTGATTGAATTTCTGTCAGTACTCGACCTTTACAAAGAGATTCCCCGTGAACTGTATATGGCGGTGGCTGAAATACTTGCGTTTGTATATTATCTGAACTCTGAGGAATTGTAGACCGTATGTTCCTGACTCAAAATATAAATAAATTAAATATTTTCTGATGCTTTCCGATAATATTGTTAAACATTGTTATTATCCTGCTCGAAACAATAGTGCAATTTTAGATATGCCGTGAGGGAACAGTTTGATATATGAAAATATTGTCGGGTTTATGCAGAAATTGATATGAATATAAAAACACAAATGCGCAGTCTCCACCAGTTTGTTTCGCTGCCCCTTAAGATGATAATAATAACAGTTATCACCGGTGCAGTTATATGGATAGTCCTTGACCATGTTATGACATACAACCTCAAGGAACTGTTTCATGACCAGATGGTGGCCGAATTTGATGATCATGCTGCTGAGGATCGACTGAACTTCGACGCTTATCTGGACCAGTTTAGGGAGGCACAGGATCTATTTACTATAGAAAGTGAATTTATTGAGGATATAAACAGTGATGCATCGGTCTCAGGAAAAGGCAGACCTGTAAAGTATCACGACCATCCGCCCCTGTGGGTCCCTGAAAATTATATGTACGGGACAGCCCCAAGGGCTGACTATGTAATTTTTCTTGACCGTATGAATAATGCAAGAGAGGTCCTTAAGCTGAAGGAAAGTAATCCTCCTGCTTTCATGCTGACCCCTGAACAGTCTCTGCTTGACAGGGCATTGAATAAGGTCTGGATCTCTGTATTTGACGATATGCTGTATGCTGTTACATTCCGGAACTATCAGGACGCAAACGGGAAAAATAGTGCCGGAGTCCTTTTTGTATCAGTAATTGACAGGGAATTTTTAAACGCGTCCCTTGGGGATTTTCATGACGAGCATCTGTTGGCGTTTTCATCTGTCGGGAGAGACCCGGTTGTAATTATCAGTAATGACAGCGATAAAATGCCTGCCGGCACACGGCTTAACAGCCTGTCTGAACATTATGTGATTACCGGTGACAGGGTGTTTAATGAGAATATAACCGATATTAAGATGAAATTCCTTTCTTTTGCGTCACTTGCTAATATGAAAATATTGACAGACACTGTTATCAAAAGGATAAGACAGGAAAATTTTCTGATCGCACTTGTATTTGTGATGGTGTTCGCTATTATGATCTACTGGATCACACACCATCTCGAAAAAGTTACAAAGAGTGTTTCGAATTTTCTGAAAGAGACATTCGGGGTTGTTCCCAAGGGACTTTCAGGCGGGGACCAGATACATCTTCTTAAGGAACATTTCAGCCATTTGACAGAAGAGGTTACGCGGTCGCGTGAGATAATAAAAAAACAGGCGGAGGAACAGACCAGACTCATAGTTAAGAATGCATTTAACGCCATTATTACAACAGACGTGAAGGGGCGGATAATGACCTGGAATGCGCGCGCGGAGGCTGTTTTCGGGTGGACCTTCGAAGAAGCGGACAACCGGATGCTTTATGATCTGATCATACCGCTTGAACACCACGAAGAGTGCAGAAGAACAATTAAAGAAATAATGATGAACGGGAACCGGTCTGTTGCGAAAGAGCGTGTTGATATAACCTGCAGGAACAAAAAGGGGAAAGAGTTCTCAGCGGAGTTCTCTGTTTCAAAGGCAGGGTCTGGAGCAGAATATATTTACATATATATCATAAGGGACGTAACTGAGCGTATAAAGTCTGAAAATCAGATCAGGGACCTTCTTGGAACATTGACAAAGGCAAAAACGGAATGGGAGATGACCTTTGACAGTGTTGATGAGCTGATAATGCTCCTGGACAGGGACCTGAACATAGTCAGGTGCAATAAAAGCTTTGCTGAATTTACCATGAAGCCGGGAGAGGAACTTGTCGGCACCAAATGCCAGGAGTTCCTTCTCTGCGGCCGTGACTGGATCTATGGAGGAGAGGACGGTAAGTTAAATGAGCCTATGGAAAAGGCCGAAGTTCAGGCCAGGGACGGACGCTGGCTGTATGTAAGTCATTTTCCACTGGTCGATCCCGATGGAGAGCATTATACAATTGTTGTTGCCACGGACATAACAGAATTGAAAAACGCGCAGATGACCCTGATCGAGTCCAAGACAGAGCTTAAGGACAGGGTCGGGGAACTTGAGAAATTTTATGACCTGGCCGTGAACAGGGAACTGAAGATGATAGCATTGAAAAAAGAGATCGCAAAATTGAAGACTGAAAATGAAAAGTCATCTGAAAAGCTCAGGGAAACATTAAATTAATACGGACACTGGACCATAATAATCTTCTATGCATTAACAGTGTCCGATCCAGGCGGAATCGCTAAAAGTCATGGTGCAAATAAACAGATCATTGAGACCTACTACAGGCAGGGTCAGGGAGGCCCTTTTCGACATATTGAGGGGGAGGATGCAGGGCGTATCTTTTCTTGACCTTTATGCAGGTACAGGTGCGGTCGGGCTTGATGCTGTCAAGGAAGGCGCTTCCGAGGTTTATTTTGTCGAGGAAAGCAAAACATCCAGCAAAAAGATAAGCGCCTTTGTTAATAAAATAGCAACAGCAGGAACAGCAGCAAAGACAGTAAAGACAGTTATTAAGACAAAGAAGGCTGGTTCTTTTATTGAGTGGGCTGATTTTGAGTCGGTTTCCTTTGATATTATATTTCTTGATCCTCCTTATCATTCTGATGAAATTTTTGATGCAATGCAGCTGATAGGAAGCACCGGGATACTGAAGGATAACGGGACTGTTGTTGCGGAGCATTTTAAAAAGAAAGATATG
>CBFDEG010000101.1:0-9506 GCA_965603765.1 uncultured bacterium
CTCGAAGATATGTTTTCTGATAAGGGTAGGACTTTGAAGGCTTCGGTTAATGCATTGTTGGAGGAGATTCAGCTTCGTGAAGATTTGAATGCTTCTCATATTGGGACGATTGATGGTGAGGTTTCTCGGTTGCGTAGCGAGTTGATGAATCTTGAGAATATTACTGAATTCCACTCTTTTGATTTATCTGGTGCTGATGAATGACAGCGTAGAGCTCAAGAAGATCTTTTCCTCAATTATCACAAAACTTTAACTGTCAATATACCCCCTTCAGTTTACTCCCAAAATCTGTTATTATTGTTCATCCTTCGCAGTAGCCTGCTACGGAGAATGGATTTGGTATTTTGATTTTGTTATTTGAGATTTATTTGTTATTTGATGCTTGTTATTTGTAATTTGCCGTAATATTGGGAGTGTATAAGGTTCTGGTGTCCTTCCTTTTGAAGTTGATTTCCCTGTAGCAACTGTAACATCTTACAGCAGAAATATTCCGCTGCTTCAGGTTATCTTAAATAACAAAATTCAAATCTCAAATAACAAATAAACTTCAATGATCAAATACAAATGACCAGAACGGGCAAGTATGACCTGGAAGAACGGACGGCACTTTTTGCCCGGAATGTCGCACTTTTTTGTAAAAAGCTTCCCAAGACCCTCTCGAACACAGAATACGCCAGGCAGGTAATACGGTCTTCCGGCTCAACCGGGGCCAACTACATAGAAGCGAATGAGGCTTTAAGTAAAAAAGATTTTGTCATGAGGATCAAGATATGCAGAAAAGAGGCAAAAGAGAGCGGTTACTGGTTGAAGCTTATAATCGACACAAATCAGGCAGCCATCAGTGTAAAAGGAGAGCAACTTGTTAATGAGAGCATTGAATTGAAGAAAATATTCTCAGCCATTATCGAAAAATGCAAATAAGGAATAATTATTTTGTTTATAACCAAAAATCTGTTATTATTGTCTGTTATCAGTAATTGCATTGAATGTATAGTTTGTTTGAGATTTGGATTTTAGTATTTGAAATTTATCTGTTATTTATTATTTGAGATTTGTAATTTAAATTTGCCGAGCAAATTTGGGAGTGTCTAAGGTTCTGGTGTCCTTCCCGGACTTCAAATCCGGTGTTGCCCCGCACAACGGGGCAGGGTGGGTTCGATTCCCACACGCTCCCGCCAATTAAGTGCGTAAGCGTGTAAGATTGCAAGCACGGAAGTTTATACGTTCAAAAGAACCTTATGCCGCGCCTTTTTCTTTCTGTACCCTTGGACTACCCCCAGCTATAGTGCCATTTTAAGTTAAAGTTTTATTGGTAAAATCCGTTCAATAATATAACATGTTCACTTTAGGTGAACAATAACAAATAATGAACAGGCCTGTATTTA
Source organism: uncultured bacterium (assembly GCA_965603765.1). Classification (GTDB taxonomy): domain Bacteria; phylum Nitrospirota; class Thermodesulfovibrionia; order UBA6902; family UBA6902; genus CBFDEG01. Next base: position 1,386 of record CBFDEG010000101.1, read on the forward strand.
TCTGATAAATTGACACTTGTTCATATTTGTGGTATGTTCATTATAGGTGAACATATTAGGAAAGTGAACAGAGGGTGCGCAATGATCTATAACAATCTAGAAAATGAAATCTTTCATAACGCACTGGAAGCGTTTAAGAAGAATGTAGCTTTACCGATCGAGATCAATACTGAGGCTAATGAGAAGCATTTGCGTACTGACGTTAGAGCAGGTCGACTAATAAGGATATTTATTCAAAATACTGAGCTGCGTTTTGATGCTGAAATAAAAACTAATATTCCAAATATTACATTAGCAGGTGTTGTTCTTCACACGCAGAACAATATTCAACTTCAGCATAATATACTACTCGTCACCCGATATGTAACCCCCCAATTAGCTGAGAAGCTAAAAGAAAATAATATCCAATTTATTGACACAGCAGGCAATGCATACATCAATCAAGCCCCACTCTACATATATGTAAAAGGTAATCGACTTCCGGAGCTTTTACGCCCGGTTCCGGTCAAGCGGGTTTTTAAACCAGCAGGGATTAAATTAATATATGCTTTTCTTTGTGATCCGGGCTTAGAGAACAGACCTTATCGTGAAATTGCTCAAATAGCAAATGTAGCACTTGGAACAGTAGGTTGGATAATGAGAGATCTAAGGCAGATGGGACATCTTATAGATATGGGGAAAAAAGGGAAAAGGCTGATCGATCTGGAACTACTTTATAATAAATGGGAAATAGCATATCAGGAACAACTACGACCAAAGTTAATAGTAGGACGATATCAAGGGACTCCGGGGTGGTGGGTAAATAAACACCTGGACCCTCAAATTGGCCAATGGGGTGGAGAGGTTGCAGCAGCAAGACTTACCCAGTATCTTAGACCTGAAATTGCAACTATCTATTTAGATCGCAACCATCTAAATAATTTTCTTTTAGAAAACAGACTCAGAAAAGATCCTAATGGTAATACAGAAATACTGGAAAGGTTTTGGTATCCTGTTGTGAATAGACCTAATGATGACATTGTACATCCTTTGCTTATTTTCACAGACCTGTATGAGACAAATGATCAGAGAAACAGGGAAACAGCAATGATAATTCATGAAAAATATATCTTTCAATATCTCAGGAAAAATTGATCAAGACACAATAGATGTCTTAAGAGCACTTAAAGAAGCTGCTGACTCATTGAATATAGCTTTCTTTATAGTAGGGGCTACTGCAAGGGATATCATTTTACAGCATTGTTACAATGTAACTCCTCGCCGCATGAGTCTGGATGTAGATATTGGCGTGAAAGTCGCTGATTGGGATCAGTTCGATAAACTTTTTAAAACCCTTTTATCTTTTCCTGACTTTACTGAATCAAGAGAAAAACAGAGGATAATCTTAAAGAATAGGCCGATAGATATTGTCCCGTTTGGGCCAATAGCAAATAAGGAAAAAAGAGTGATCTGGCCTCCCGAGCATGAGATATTTATGAGTGTATTGGGATTTGAGGAAGCTTATAAGTTTTCTATTTCTGTGAGATTGGAAAATGATCCACTTCTGGATATAAAAATTCCCACTTTACCGGGTCTGGTTATCATGAAATTAATATCATGGGATGAAAAATATCCTGAGCGTAGAAAGGATGCTGAAGATATTTTGTTTATTATGGATAACTATGAAAGGGCAGGTATTAGGGACAGGTTGTATGAATCAGAACAGTCATTGCTTGAAGACAGTGAGTTTGACTTGAAAGTAGCTGGAATCAGGCTTCTGGGTCGAGATATGGCACTAATTGCTGATCATGATACTCTTAAGAAAGTAAATGAAATGCTGGATAATGAAACAGGCGAACAAGATCGTTATCGGTTGGTTGGAGATATGATAAGGGGCTCCAGGGAGTATGATGATGCATTTGATGAAGTATTGAATAAGATAGCAAAGCTTCAAGAAGGGATTAATGATATTTTAAAATAGATTGTCTGAATCCGTGGAATCAGGTTTACACATTTTATGTAAGAGAGAAAGTTCATAAGTTAAGAAAAAATCCCTCAAGCTATTTCAATTCATAATCGTTCATTCCAAAGAACTTCTAAAAATACTGCCAAAAATAACAGCTGTAACAAATAACAGGTTATAATGAGGAGCGTCCTCATTGCTCACTGGGGCATCTTACCCCAGCGGAATATATGGAACAATATGCTAGAAACTCTACTTTAGAAGTGTCTACTAAATAGGGAAGCTTACGCAGTCAGAGGCTGAGACGGTCCCCTTGATGACAAGCCGCGCTCCAGGCTCTTCAGGCCCTGCGATCTCTGTCCTGAAGGGTGCGCCCGGCAGGTAATAGGGTCCCTCGACATCCTGCTGTGTAGGAAGGCATGTCTTCTCCGGTATTGCAGTTAAGGCGAGCGAAGACATGAATATGATGATAAGAATGATCTTTCTGAAAAGTGTCATGTGCATGGTCCCTTGTATGTTTCCTCTTAACGTATTTTTTAACATGAGACGGGCGGGGTGTCAATAATGCCAAAACTCCTTTTTTGCCTTATAATGGGTGATATAAGTTGCTGACATTAAGTGCTCAAAAAGGAGTATCGAAATGGACAAAAAGCTCATCGAACAGTATCGTTATTTTCTGAAGGACAGTGTTCGTCTGGCAATTGACTTTCAGCAGACTGACCAGTCACAGGGTATTCATCCGCCGCCGGTCGAAAAGCCGTTTGAAGTGACGGATGAAAGGATCGATCTTATACCTCAAAAGGAATGGCAGAGCATATCCAGCATAGACGTTGTATCAGCTATCAGAAAGCGCAGAAGCCATAGAAAGTTTAAACCGGAGGCGCTGGAGCTTGAGGAACTCTCATTTTTATTATGGGCGACACAGGGCATTCGTGAGGCCGTGGATCAAGGGACGGCCTTCAGGACAGTGCCCTCAGCAGGATGCCGTCACGCTTTTGAGACCTATCTATGCGTTCTGAATGTTTCAGGAGTCGAAAGCGGTATCTACAGGTACCTCCCCCTGGAAGATCAGCTGGTGTCTGTCGACAAAAAGGAAGGCCTTCGTCAAAGCCTTGTTGACGCTGCGCTCGGTCAGGCGTTCTTTGGAAAGGCTGCTGTAACGTTCATCTGGACAGCGATACCGTACCGCATGGAATGGCGTTACGATATAGCGGCACACAAGGTGATCGCTATAGATGCGGGACATGTCTGTCAAAACCTATATCTGGCCTGTGAAGCGGTCAATGCAGGGACATGCGCTGTTGCAGCGTACAATCAAAACCTGATGGACCGATTATTAAAAGTGGACGGCAATGATGAGTTTACGGTATATATGGCTCCTGTCGGGAAGGTATATTTGGGGTCACCCATTTAAAGGCTCGTTGTCAAGCCCCAAAGCACCCCTATGCGTGAAAAGGAACTTTTCACGATTTCATTAATTACCAAGTGTCTTCACCATTGCCGTACTTTCATTAAGTTGCGGTGTCAGTCTTCACTGCACCAGTCACCCATCAGGTTCAAGACTGAATTAAAGAGAATATTTATCTTATCAGTCCCTGGGTCGATTCGACCCCCAGAAAATCTTCGGTTCCATGTCGTGTGTGGGGCCGCATCTTTACGGGCTGTTGCGCAAATCAATTTTTAAAACAGAATTATTTGACCGTACACAGTTCACAGATTATTTCCCCCTAAAATCAGGATACTTCCACTAACAAAATCATAGATTTTGAGTGCTCAGTACAATTGCGACCGCGCGGTCACTTTTGCTCATGGGCATGACGTGTTTTGGCTGGGAAATCAGGTGGTTGAAACAGGTAAGGGCAACAAAAAGCGGGAGCTTATTCTGTGATCGTTATCTCTTCGATTGCGCCTGTCATGTTTATAACTGGGATCTCTGGAGCATTTTCCCCTAGAAGGGTATTTGTAAGTTCCTGAGAGGCGCTCCGGTATTTCAGGTTTGCTTTAATCGTTAACGGAGAAACCGCATCGTCAGGAATGGAAAAAGAATAGCTCTCTATAACATAACCCTTTGGCGGTATCCTGTGGTCATACAACACTCTGTCCGCAAGGGCGACATTCAGGACCTCTCCCTGTTCATTTCCGAGCTTTGTATGAAAAAGAACTGCATTGTTATCGAGTTTCCCTTTTTCATTAAGCGCACCCGATCTTAATAATATCTTCCCGGCTGCATCGGTTATCTTTACATCGAGCCACATCTGCCGGATCATTGTAATACCTGTTGGAAGATAGTGACCTGCCCCGGAATTAATTACCTTGACCTGGATAACTGCAATTTTGTTTTTCCTGTATGAATCGTTTGTTATCAGCTTCAGGTCAGCAGTGTTCTGAAGCCTTTCGACCGCCATCTTTGCATGCATTTCACTTCCCATAATGTTTGTGACGACCGCATTTGCGCCGACAAAATAGTGTGTCGAGATATGCTCTCTTTCAGGTCCCACATCCGATGCTTTCCCGGGATTGTCCGGACGATATGTTTTTCCCGTTGCCGGAATCCCGGGCCGTTGTCTCATATGACAGTCCTGGCAGGATACCGTTGTTGATGGTATTCCCGTATTGTATGGACTGTTTTTCCATTCAGTGTATGTCTGTTCAAAAGCCATCTGGTTGCCGGCATGAGAAACATTGTGACATAGTCCGCAGAACTCGGATTTCGTATGAAGCTCGGAATATTTCGTGGGATGATACGGGGAAGCAGCATCCTTTAAAGGGCCGAGCATGGTTGCAGGATTATGCTCTCCGCCGCCCGGTTCCAACTCATAACCGGCATCTCCAAGGTGCAGCGCTGCACTGATATTATGACACCAGTTACAGAAGATTCCCTGGGCCGGGAGGCCTGTCAGTTTATCATAATCATCTGACGGCGATATCATAGAATACGAACGGAAGCCTAGCGGAGTGTGACACTTTACACAAGTTTTCATTTCAGCTATATCACCGCTCTTCGTCACATCTTTAACAAAGAGTTTAGTGAGTGCGCGCCAGATCGGATCAACATACGCCTTGCTGTGCATGGATCCCTGCCACTGCCTGAATATTTCGGAGTGGCATTGGGCACATATTTCCGGTTTTATGAACTCCTGGACCCTCAACTTTCTGAAGGTGAACACATCAAGGTCTTCTTTTTTCTGAGGGGATTCCTCTGTCCTGGCGGCAAGATATTCGGCAATTTTTTCTGCATCTCTTTCAGTGATCACTCCATGTGAATGTTGAGACATTCTCAGCGTGGTCCGTGCCCATGCCTCCAGATCTTTGCTTTTTGACAAAGCCCTTTCAAGATCATGGCACTTATTGCATCTGCTTTCAAAGAGCGCCTTGCCTTCTTCAGCAGAAGCGATGGCAACTGATACAAAAAAGAAGGCGACTGTAAAAAGCAGAGAAAGTATTTTCAAGATCAATACCCCGATTTTCAATTTCAGTGTTAATCTGTTTTGTTATTTATCATAATTTGATTGTTTTGACAACCGATGGTTAGGGTGTGGGGTCAGGGCTCCATTCTTCAGGAAATTAAAGATTTCACTCTGAATTGCTGCTGAAAGACAACCTTGAAAACATAATGTGTTAGTTAAAACATGTAGTTGATGGCCCCGAACCCCTTTATAATGTACTCTTCGCTGACAATGGGGCTGTCAGTGACCTTATTGTCCATGAGTTCTACGCCTGTGTTCAAGATCATTATCCAGTTTTGTTTGATCTCGATAAAGACCCCAAGTCCTCCTTCGACACTGAGGGTGCTGCCGGTATCATACGCGGGGCGTTCTAGTGCCGCTTTTTCAGTGGGTACACCGAAATCATGGTTTGAGAGTTTCGAACTGAGCCAGTTCAAACTGATCTTTGGCGAGAATCTGACAATACCGGACTGGTAAGACTTTTTTAATTCAAGTCCGGCCGTCCCCCCGCCGATCTCGTCAAGGACGTCGTGCTCGTATTTTGCTGAAAGATCTATGCCGCCCGGGAGTTCCGCCCTGATTGCTAATCCTGCCATGAATGTGTCCTGCCTATCACCCATTCCTTTGAGAAGATCGCTCTCATCTTCTTCGTACACACCTATTCGATAATGGCCCGTTACTGCAAGTCGCAACCGCCCGCTGCCTGCAAGAGCGAACTTTATATTCGGGCCGTAAATCTGAAGACGTTCACCGATGTATGTAATCGCCGGGATCACCTGGTACACAGCGCCATTATAATCCCGGTAGGGACTGCTCCGGGCGATGACGCCCAGTCCGACACCCAGTTGACCAAGCTTCCCCAGAGGGCGGTATAGTTTTACATCGAAGTGACGAGTGTTGCCTTCCTCTATAATAAAGGCTGCCCGACTGTAACGGGGAGGCCCCTTGGGTTTATAGCGATTGGAAAAACCGAGGGGTTCTCTTGGAATGCCAATGAAGTTTTTATCAATCTTGCCATTGTTGTTCTCGTCATAATAAACCAGCAGGGCATACTCGCCGGCGGGGATGTTCTCTATGTGATAAACATCCCGCCCGTCAATCGGAAGTCTGAAGACTTTTACAGGATCACGGAGGTCGCCAAAAGAATTGGCGGAATCGAACAATAAGAACGAAACATTCCCCCCCGGGGGAGGATTAACGAGACGTACCTTCAATGCGGCTGCATGTGCGGCCATGCTCCATCCCATGAAGAAAATAGTCGCCAACACGACGAGAGATAGTTCTTTTCTTCTACTCATCATGATAAATTATACGTGGTTTCTGAGCATGAGCTCTGCAGGATGGGGATTGAGATAGTGCTGCCTCTTGAGCCAGGGCTCTTCATATTTGCGTACATAGTGATTGATCAGTGTTACGGGAACTACGAGCGGTATGTGTCCATTGTGATAGTTTTCAATGACATCAAGAAGCTCGGCTTTTTCATCGGATGATATATTATTTCTGAAATATCCCAGGATATGCATAAGAACATTCGTATTCTTTTTTACTGTAGCAATGAGCTTTAATCCCTCCATGAGTGTGGTAATGTAATGAGTGAACAGATCCTCGTTTTTTCCCTTCTTTGCATTTGCAACAAAACGTCCCAGGATGGAGTAGTGTTTCTGGCTGTGGGACATCAGTAGCAGTTTGAGGTCTGTGTGAAAGGAGACCAGACCGCCTCTGTCTGCATGCTCTGCGAGAAGCTTTTTCCAGCGATTGAAAACGAAAATCCTTTCTATAAAGTTTTCTCTCAGCTTTGAATCATGAAGCCTGCCCTCATCTTCTACAGCAATAATGGGGAATCGATGTATAAAGGCTCCCGCGAAGATCCCCGTTCCTTTAAGACTTGGCATGCCTGATTCAGAATATACTTTTACTCCTTTGTACCCGGAACTCGGTGATTTGCTCTTGAAGATAAATCCGCAGAGATCCTCCTGTTCAAGTCCCTTCAGTTTTTCTGCGGCCCACTTTTTCATGCCATCGGTGTGGTCGATTCCGGTTTTCCTTGTAATAAGCCGTGGGTCTTCAGGGTCACCAACAAGGCGCATCGCTTCTCTCGGTATAGTCAGACCATATTCGACCTCGGGACAGACGGGTACCCACTGAACATATTTCCCGAGTGTATCTGTGAGGTACCGGTCACGTTTATGGCCGCCGTCATATCGTACATTTTCACCCAGAAGGCAGCTGCTGATCCCTATTTTGATCTTCTCCTGCATCAGAAACCGGTTACTCCCGGCCCGGAGGTTTCTTCGGAGATTGCAATTTTCACGGCGTTCTCAGGACTCTTTTCATTCATGCGATACCCCTGTACTATCTCTGTATCTGAATCGTCAAGTATGATGCGCTTTGCCTTGGCAGGGGTACGCGCAAGAATGCGAAGTTTAATTTCTTTTTCAGCAAGGGCCTTCACAAGCCGTTTACCGATAAATCCCGTTGCCCCCAGGATCAATACCCTGTCGCCCATTTTAAGTTCAAGGTCTTCCATATAGAAATATTATCACGAATTCCGCTCTATGTACTTTTTAATATCGAACTTGCCTTTACATCCATTGTAACTCATGTATCGTACCTTCCCAAATACAGCCCTTTCATTCCAGGCCCTGTCATGAACGCCCCCTATGCTCCATGCGATACCTGTCTGTGGGGTCGTGTCTGCACATTTTACAAATTCAGCTTTTGAATAACTGCTTC
>CBFDEG010000102.1:0-8930 GCA_965603765.1 uncultured bacterium
TATGAGCTGTTGCTGAATAGACCTCTTTGAATACCTCAGCGCCGAGGAAGAAAAGGTTGACACCTGCACACCATGCCACTATATTGGAAACAGTGTGAAGAGCATCATCCTCAATAACAAGCTTTGTCTTGCTCCTGATTATCTGAAAAACTATCAGCATGAATGCCGGGCCTGCGCAGAATGCTGATGCTATGAACCTTGGAGCCAGTATGGCTGTATTCCAGAACGGCCTTGAAGGAGCGCCGAGATAAAGGAATGCTGTTACTGTATGGATACTGATCGCAGCCGGCACTGAAAAAAGTATGAACGGCCAGATCGCCCTTGTCTTGTATGGTTTACCCATGTATGTCTTGGAAAGGGCATAAATTACCAGTGTCAGGTTAAGAACAAGATAACCGTTCAGCACAACAACGTCCCAGGTCAGAATAGACTGCGGGAAGTTAAATATACCAATGACCGGCATAAGGTGCCAGAACCTCTCAGGACTGCCCATGTCCAGAAGTATGAACATAAGACACATCGAAACAGCGGCTACCGCCATTATCTCACCTATAAGCACTATCTGCCCTATAGGCTTAACATCATACAGATAATAAGGAATAACAAGGACAACAGCTGCAGCAGCAAGTCCGACAAGGAAGGTAAAGTTAGCAATATACCAGCCCCACGAAACCTGGTCTCTCATATTAGTGGCAAGAAGCCCCTGATCAACCTGCTGAAAAACAAAACTTATACCGACGAGCGCCAACAGCGTAAGGAACGCCATCCATGCCTTGTACTCTTTGCTTCCAGTTATTACAGTTCTAATAATTCCGTTTAAAGCATCAATAACCATATCTTTACCTCTCCTCTAACTTTTAACTCCTGTACCCATACTGAAGAAATAAAAGAATTTCGGGTTAGTATCAAGTTCTTCTTTAAGCCTGAAAACCTTCATGTGTTCTAGTATGTAGCGTATTTCACTTTTCGGATCCATCAGGTTCCCAAACTTTCTTGCTCCTACCGGACAGGCCTCAACACAGGCTGTGTATCTTCCCTGCCTGGATCTCTGCACACAGAATGTGCACTTTCCGACAACACCTTTATACTGCGGCCTGTTACCCAGATAATGGACCTCAGGATTAAACTTCTCTTTCGGTATGGTCGGCTCGCCCCAGTTAAAGCTCCTTGCACCGTATGGACATGCGGCCATACAGAAACGACAGCCAATACACCAGTTGTAATCAACCACAACTATACCGTCCGGTTCTTTCCATGTTGCCTGCACAGGGCAGACCTTTACACATGCAGGATTCTTGCACTGCTGGCACTGTACCGGCACATAGAACTTGCCTTTTTCAGGCACTTTTTCAGGGTTGTAGTAACGGTTTGAATGTTCAAGCCCCTGCCACTTATGATTGTTCTTCTGGAACTCCAGAACCTTAATCCAGTGTATCTGGGGGTCTCTGGAAAGATTATTTTCCTCTACACATGCATATATGCATTTTCTGCAGCCGATACACCTTGAAAGGTCAAGTGCATATCCGAATACCGTATCGTCCTTCGGAGGCGTTGCTTTTGCATGAGTCTCTTTACCATATTTAAATGATAGTTCTTCTTCAAGTTTCGCAAGAATATCAGCCAGGTCATCTTCATCAAGCCTTTTGAAATGCTGTCTGAAGTATTCGTCAACAGCACGGGCATCCGCACCAACAGGAAGTGAAAGCGCTGCGGCCCCTGCTGATAGACCGGCAATAAACTTCCTTCTTGTTATCTGGCTCCTGTCTTTTACTTTTTTATCTTCTGACATTGAACCGCCTCCAAATATATGATCTTAATGCTTATTGTTCGATGATGATTTATTATGTTTAGCCGACTTCTTTATATCCAACGGCTTTCTCGGCACAGGCATCGGCTTGATTGCCTTGAACGGCGGGTTATGAGGATTATGACACTGCGCGCAATGCATATGCTCCTTTTTCCCGTTCCAGTGACCGGTCCTCTTTCCGTGGACACCCACCTTCCATTCACGATAGATCCTTCTGTGGCACTGCTCGCATATCTTATAGTACTGGTTAAACCTTATGAGCTTACCGTTTATGAGCCTCAGCCTGTCTCTGTACTTTGCGCTGTGACAGTCAAGGCACCACCTGTTGTCAGCATCATGATTGATAAACTTTCCGGGAATCTCATCATGAGGCTCATCAAGTTGACGTTTTTTATAAGTTACTTCCCAATCTTCATCATGACAGTCTGAACACGGAAAAAGTTCAAGTTCATTCATCGGGGCAAGTTCCTTAACAACCTCTTTCAAAGGTCTGTCAAAAGGGACCTCACCAGGATATTCATCACTGTGCCCTCCGTGTTCGGACTTGGCTGCATGCTCATCCTGTGAAGCATGACCGGCGGAAGCAGATACGTAACCTGGATTAAATGGAATGAGCAAAAAACCTGCAAGAACCAGTACCGCAGGTAAGAGCATAAAAGTTTTACGTTTCATGTTATTTATACTCCTTAAAAATTTAGTAGGAAAACAATTAAACGGATTTGATTTTCAATTCTATGAATTATACAAAATAAGAACGCACCAGTCAAAACAAAAAATATTATCAGGCTATAATGATATCTTATGGTTTTTTTCTTTATAAACCAAGGGGTTAACGGGATGGATCATAAGACTTACACAAAAATTCCATTGATACTGACACTTCCTTGTCTTAAAATCTCCGGCGGTTCAACTGTCATATCTATAATAGTGGAAGGGTTGCCGCCGGGGGCAATTCCGGCATCAATGACCATCTCAATTTTGCCTTCAAAATATCTTATTACATCAGCCGCATCTTTCGCAGGGGGCATTCCGGAAGGGTTTGCGCTCGTGGCAGTAACAGGCGCTGAAAGCGCTATTGCCAGTTCGAGAGCAACACTCCTGCCCGGCACCCTTACCGCGATCTTGCCCGTATGTCCTGTCAGCAAAGAAGGGACATGATCTTCGGCATCCAGCAAAATGGTCAGCGGCCCGGGCCAGTACCTGTCCATTAAAACCCTCGCCTTTTCAGGGACACTTTTCACTATGCCGGCAACAGTCTCCATACTGCCGGCTATCAGCGGAAAAGGTTTATTATAAGGTCTGTTTTTAATTTGATATAATTTTTTAACAGCCTTTTCATCAGAGGCAAGCACTCCAAGCGCATAAAAACTTTCTGTAGGATATGCCAATATCCCTCCGCTCTCAAGCACCCTGACAGCCTCGGCAACAATAGCATGTCGCTCCTTATTTTCGTACTCCAGAACCTTCATGGATAATATTAACATACATTTTACACTTGTAATTTATTCGATTTTCTGTTAATTATGTTGTACGCTAAAAAATACTGGAGGTCACATTCACAGCATGAAAAAGTTCATTATAATTCTCGCTTCATCCATATTCCTTTACGGCTGTCCGGCGGCATGGTTTGTAGCCGGCGGGGTAGCAACGCTCGGAGGCTACGTTTACGTAGAAGGACTAGTTGCAAGAGAATACCCGCTTGAATACAAACAGGCATGGAATACTGTAAACAGAGTACTGCAGAAAATGAAAATAAGCATATCCAACAGCTCCAACAAAGACGGCAAAGGCAGAATAGAGGCTGTAAGGAAAGACGGGGAATCTGTTTCCGTGATCCTCAAAGACAGGGGCCAGAAAGTCACCACTATTTCAATACGGGTAGGCAAACTGGGCAACAAATACGACGGCGAAATGATCCATGATGAAATAGCATCCATGATCGGGGTAAGATAGGCCTTATTCAGTTCATACGTTCAAGCATAACGGATATTTTTTCAGCAGCTGATCCAAAGCCTTTATTTCTGAGCAGGGCAAGCATATCATCAGAAGCAATGTACCTGAGAAACTCTTCCCTCTTACTATTGTCAGCAATATCTTTCATTGCCCGCTTACGTGTTAATTCAACAAAACGCAGGTATCTGCTGAATTCAGTATCATAATGTTTTTCCATCTCTTTTCGTATGGTCCTGGACATGGCAGGACTTGCGCCTCCGGTCGATATCGCTATATTCAATCCACCACGGCTTACTGAAGATGGAACAATAAAGTTTCCGGCGGATGGAGAATCTACAACATTTACAAGGCATTGCGCATCAGATGCTATCTTCATGTTTATATCAGGGGAAGATGTCGCAGCGATAACAATAAAGCAGTTCTTCACATCACTCTTTCTATAGTTCCTTCTTATATGGTCAAGCTTACCCTGCTTTACAAGCTTCTCAAGGCCTTCCGTAAGTTCAGGGCTTATAATTTTCACATTCGCTCCGGCCTTCACAAGGGCCCCGGCTTTTCTCTCAGCAACTTTCCCGCCGCCGACCACTATACTGTTTTTATTTTTCAGATCAAGGAATGCAGGATAATATTTCACTTTTGACCGTTCATCGAAGCAGCAAGCTCTCTTGCCTCGACCGATATCTCCATATTAGGGAACTTCTCTATCAGATGGTTCAGGACCTTTACAGCTTTTTCCTTTTCACCGGCACCCTCATAGGCACGCGCAAGATAAAAAAGTGCATCAGGTTCCCGGCCGGAGTCGGGATAATCATGGATAAGTCCGTCAAACCTGAGCGCCGCTGAATCATACGAGCCCTTTTTAAGATAAAATTTACCGACATACAATTCATATTCAGCCAGCACCTTCCGGCAGGACATTATCCTGTTTTCAGTAATATCCATATACGGGTTCCTCGGATAGTTCCTCCGGAGCTTCTCAAATTCATCAAGCGCTTTCTTTGCCCAGGAGTAGCTGACATCAACTGTCTTTATCCTGCTGAAATACGACATGGCCAGCTTATATTGCGCATAGGAAGAGTACTTGTGATAGGGATGAACAGACAGGAAGCTCTCATACTCAGCAGCCGCCTCCTCATATTCCTTGTCTTCATAATATGTATCAGCAATACGCACAGTCGCGAGTGTCGCGTATTTACGGGTCGCATCCCTTGCCCTTATGTCTTCAAGCACCTCTCTTGCCCCGGCATAATCACCTTCACCTATCATGTCATTTGCCTTTGAGAACAAGACCTCAGGCTCAAAGGCCCCCTTAATGTCAGCAGAAGAACACCCGGAGACCATTATGATAAGAACAAGGAAGAACAGATATTTTTTCATATTTACAGAAAGTTCCATATCAACCCAATACCCCTTTATTTCAATATTATCTCAGATTAATTCTATCGAAAAAAAAAACTTAAATCAAACTCACAAAAAGACTTTAAATTTAATACATCTATCTGTTATAGTATTTATCTGTTTTACGACCGGGCGGGTAGCTCAGTTGGGAGAGCACAGCCCTTACAAGGCTGGGGTCACAGGTTCGAGCCCTGTTCCGCCTACCATTTTACCTTTGATATTTAGCAGAGGTGGTAGTTTACTTGGTTTGAGCGTCTCGATTTTCAGTCGGGGAAGGTCGCCAGGTTAATATTTTGACATTAGTATAGTTGGGGTGGTAGTTCAGTTGGTTAGAACGCCGGCCTGTCAAGCCGGAGGTCGCGGGTTCAACTCCCGTCCATCCCGCCATATACCTCACTTTATTCCTTATTCAAACAACCCCGCCTTCAGGCTCGCCTGCGCAAGGATGATACTTGCTGTATTGGCAAGATTATGACTTCTTATCTTGCCGGGCATCGGAATATACACCGTACGTTCAGACCATCGTTCAAGCCACTCCCTGGGAAGCCCCACGGTCTCTTTCCCGAATATCAGAACATCACCGTCCGTGTAGTCCGGCCTGTCAAAGCGGAGTTTACCGTGTTTTGTTACGACCCAGGGCTGTCTGTCACCGAGCCACTCAAGGAACTTTTCGGGGTTTTCATGCACTGTCAGCTTCAGCCTGTCCCAGTAGTCAAGGCCCGCGCGTTTTACCGCTTTATCGCTCAGGTCAAATATTACAGGGCCGACAATATGCAGATGGGCCGTCATCCCCACACACTGTCTTGCAATGTTTCCGGTATTCGGCGGTATCTCTGGCTGGTACAGAACAACATGGATCATAGTGGGTTATATAATAGCAGGATATGTTATTCTTTAACATGATCCGGCCCGGATTATGCCCTCAGAATTATTAAACGAAGCAGGATATTATATGACCGAAAAGCGCAGTTCAGAACGATTCAGCAAAAAACTCCCTATTACATTTTCAAATGACGATGGGCACTACAGGGGAATGTCCTCCAATTTTTCGGACACAGGCATCTTTGTCATTACAAGAGAGCCTTTCACCCCCGGAGATCATATAAAGATGTCCCTTGAAGTTACTGAAAAAAAGAAGATTCACCTTGCCGGAACCGTTGTAAGGGCCATAAAGACCGGTATTGAAGATGTTAAGGACGGAATGGGGATAAAGCTGGAGAACGCTCCCTTTATTTACCACAACTTCGTAAATTCAATTGCGGGTTAATAAATAAGCAGGCAAATAGTAAAAGGTTTGTTCTTTAAATAATTAACTTCACAAGACTTTTACTACTTGCCGTCTGAACCAAAAAGCCCTGTACTCAAATACCTGTCACCCCGGTCAGGAAAGATAACAACAACCTTTTTGCCTTTTCCAAGTTGCCCGGCAACCTTGAGCGCCGCACACATTGCCGCACCTGATGAGATACCGGTCAACAGCCCCTCTTCTTTTGCAAGCCGTCTTGCCATGTCAGAGGCATCCTCATTGCTCACCTGTATGACCTCATTGTATATCTCTCTGTTCAATACAACCGGCACAAACCCCGCGCCAATGCCCGCTATCTTATGCGGGCCGGGAGCACCGCCTGACAGAACAGGTGAAGCTGACGGCTCTACAGCCGCAATATATATATCAGGATTTTCAGCCTTCAGCACCTCGCCGACACCGGTGATAGTGCCGCCTGTGCCGATACCCGCTACAAAACCGTCCACGTCAGCACCAAGCGCGTCAATGATCTCAGGCGCAGTCGTCTTTCTATGGATCTCGGGATTCGCAGGGTTATCAAACTGGGCAGGCATAAAATATTCAGGGTTGTTCTTTGCTATAGTCTCAGCCTCTTCAACCGCGCCTTTCATGCCTTTCGGCCCCGGGGTCAGCACCATTTCAGCGCCATAGGCCTCGAACATCTGCCTGCGTTCAAGGGACATTGTCTCCGGCATCGTGAGTATAAGCCTGTAACCTTTGACAGCAGCGATCATTGCAAGACCTATCCCGGTATTGCCGCTTGTAGGCTCGACCATTGTACCGCCCGGCTTCAACCTGCCGTCTCTCTCCGCGGTCTCTATCATGGAAAGAGCTATCCTGTCCTTTACCGAACCACCGGGATTGGAGCCTTCAAGTTTGGCCCATATCTCAGCATCTTCAGTGCCCGGGATATTATTGAGTTTAACAACAGGGGTGTTTCCTATAAGACTTACAATATTCTTATTAAGTTTCATGGCATCTCCTGTAAGGGTAGTTGAAAATTATAACATAACCGGACGAAGGCTAAAAATTTATCCTGCACCCGTCAATAAGCGCACCGGCCTTCTTTTTGATCTCTTCCATAAATGCATCGTCTTTATTGAGCTGTTCCGCGCTGTCAAGAATATCATAGAACATATCCCATCCATGTTTTTCCCTGTTATATTTTTCTACGAGCGGATTCGGCTCAGCAGAAAATTTTCTTATCATATCATGAAGGCGCTTAATGCCGAACTGTGCGAATTCAAAACCCTGCTGATCTTTCTCCTTCAGTCCCTCACGGAAAAACGATGCTGTCTTGAGAGCAAATCGGAGATAGACAGCTGTCAACGGGACCTCCGAGACAAAACAGCCTGTGAACGGGTCAATGGTCTTTTTTATTTCTTTCAATGTCCAGGGAAGAGCCCTTGCATAATATGAGAACATAAGCATCCTGACATAATCACCAATCAGCTTTCCCATTGCCGCCATCTTTATGGCCTCCCCGGCAAAGGCCTCTTTGTCATGCCTCATTATCAGACCGTCCTTATGAACATATCTGAGCTTGCGTCCACTGCCGGCATGAAGCACGGACAATATATACGCCTGGTCTTCGGCACGTCCTATGAATGTGGGGGTGAAAGGTCTCTGCCTTCTGAGTGAATCTATCAATATACCGTTCGTCCCTCCGGTAACATGTATCCTCTGGATGCAGCAGGTCTTACCGTCAATTCCCGGAGCCTCATAACGGGTCATCATCTCCGCCTCTGTTGAAAGGGCCTGCGGCAGTCTGCTGAAAAAAACAAGCTCATCCCCTTGAGCATCCTGTGAAGGAAAGGTCACATCAGGTGTAAAGAGCGACTTCCCGATGTCCTCCTGGTTCACAAGCGCGCCCGCTATCATGCCAAGCTCAACTTCATCGCCCTCAGAGTCTGTGCCTTCAGCGCCCCAGAGGGGGGTCCTGAAATGTTCAAATACTGAAAGCCCGGTCTGCGCAACAAGCTCCTCCTGCGGGAATACCTGGTCAAGGTCTATCTTGAACGTGCCCTTTTTGTCAGGGTCAATAAATACATTCCAGAACGCGGCTATCGCCTTGAGAAAACTGTAATGTCTGCCGTACTCTCCATCCACACCGAACACCTCGTAAAGCGGGCCGCAATCCTTTATGTTCAATAACCTGACGGCAGCAGGAACGAATACACTCTCAACCAGCTTTATGGTGTCGGCTTCGGTAAATACATATATATCCAGATGCTCTATCTTTTTTTCTTTCCTGAGTTCATCCTCAAGATATTCCTTGACAATGCCCTGCAGTCCTTCATGGGTGACCGAAACAGAAAGCAGGCAGGTTACCCTGGCATCCTTATCAAGGATCCCTCTCTTTTTTTCAAATTCAACCGCCCTGTCCAGTCCCTCAAGCCCGTACAGCACCTCATTCTCCGTCGAAGATATCCCGACCGGTATCGGGTGGTCATACCAGTAAAACTGCTCCTCCTGCACTATCTGTTC
>CBFDEG010000103.1:0-8859 GCA_965603765.1 uncultured bacterium
TGAATGACCTCATCCGAATATTTATATCCCAGCACCTTTTCTATTGCCGAGGTTTTCCCGCCCTTTATCTTTTCCAGATCCGATGAAGAATAGTTAGTCAGGCCTTTTGCCACATTTTTACCCCCGGGGCCTATACATTTAACATATTCGCCTACGCTAAAATGCCCCTCTACCTTTGTAATGCCTGAAGGCAGAAGGCTCCTGCCAAGCTCGGTCAATGCCCTCTCGGCCCCTTCATCAAGGAATATAGAACCTTTTGTCCGGACACCGTAGGCTATCCAGCCTTTCCTGGATGAAAGACGCTGTGCTTCAGGCTCAAAATACGTCCCCGCCTTCTTGCCGTCAAGCAGACCCGAAACAAGTCCTGACTTCTTACCGTTCATTATCACTACCGGAATACCATTTTTTACAGCCTGCTTTGCGGCAAGGAGCTTTGAGTACATACCCCCTGTGCCGACAGCGCTACACCGGCCTCCTGCAAGCTTCTCGATATCAGGCGTTATATTTTTTACCTCATTGATTATAGTAGCGCCCTTTTTCGAAGGGTCTTTTGAATAAAGGCCGTTCACATCAGACAATATCACCAGCATGTCCGCTTCGACCAGTCCGGCCACAAGCGCGGCCAGCATGTCGTTGTCCCCGAATTTTATCTCATCAACAGCAACAGGGTCGTTCTCGTTTATCACAGGTATGACCCCGTAGTTAATAAGTGTGAGAAGGGTGTTCTTTGCGTTTATATACCGGCGGCGGTCCGCGATATCATCCCTGGTAAGCAGGACCTGCGCCACCTTTTTACCGAATTCCGCAAAACTCTGTTCGTATGCATGCATAAGACTTGACTGCCCTATGGCAGCTGCCGCCTGCTTGAGCATTATGTCATCAGGCTTTCTCAGAAGGCCAAGTTTTTTAAGCCCTGCTGCAACAGCGCCTGATGAGACCATAACGATCTCGCGACCGTCTTTTGATGCCTTTGAAATGTCCTCTGCAATTGCGTGGAGTCTTTTCGCGTCAAGCCCATGCTCTGCTGACGCGAGAATATTACTGCCTATTTTTATTACGATCCGTTTCATAAAATTTACTCTCAAGCGCTGCCTTTGCTGCTTCTTTGTCTTTGTTCCTGTGCTCTGTAACCTTCAGGGCCAAATAGCTTATCAGCTCTTTCGTGCCTTCTCCTGTTACCGCACATACAGGGAAGAAATCATAATTCTTATCTTTACAATATTGCGCAAGCCTGTCAAGTTTTTCTCCGTCGCCCTTTATATCCATCTTTGTGCCGGCAACTGCATGCTGTTTTTCGAGCATGCCCGGGCTGTACAGCTCAAGTTCACGGTTGATTTTTTCAAATTCCTCGACCGGATCACCTTCCGACATGCTGGATATGTCCACAAGATGCAGAATGATCGATGTCCTTTCTACATGCCGCAGGAACTGAAACCCAAGTCCCGTACCTTTATGCGCGCCCTCGATAAGCCCTGGAATATCAGCGACAACAAAGCTCTTATATTCACCGTACTTGACCACCCCGAGATTCGGCACAAGGGTTGTAAAAGGATAGTCCGCGATCTTGGGTCTTGCAGAAGATATAGAAGATATAAGGGTTGATTTACCTGCATTAGGCAGCCCGACAAGACCGACATCTGCAAGGAGCTTCAACTCAAGCACAAGTGTCTTTTCGCCTCCGGGTTCCCCGGGCTGGGCAAACTTCGGAGCCTGTCTTACCGATGACTTAAAATGCACATTACCCTGTCCGCCACGGCCTCCTTCAAGGGCAATATATTCCTGACCTTCATCCGTCAGGTCGCACAGAAGTTCTTCTGTATCAGCATCTTTTATAATTGTGCCAAGCGGGACAGTAATAACAAGGTCGGCACCGTTTCTGCCATGCCTCTCATTTCCCATCCCGTGCTCACCTTTTTCAGACTTGTAGTGCTGATGATATCTCTTATCAAGGAGGGTGTTAATGTTGTCTGTGGCCCTGAAAGTAATATGCCCACCACGGCCGCCGTCACCGCCGTTAGGGCCGCCCCTCGGGATATACTTCTCACGACGGAAACTTACGCAGCCCCTGCCTCCGTCACCTGATTTTACATAGATCTTTACAAAGTCGATGAATTGCATTTAATTAACTCTACAGAATCTTTCCCGCTTGCACAAGCTCTTTATTAAAATAAAAAAAGGCGGGTTATACCCGCCTTGCATTTATTCTGTATATTTTAATGATTAATTTACTGCTATCGGATAAACACTGATCTGCTGCTTTGTCTTGCCTTTACGTTCGAATTTCACAGTACCGGGAATCAGGGCAAAAAGTGTATCATCACTGCCTTTGCCGACATTGGAACCGGGATGAAATTTTGTGCCTCTCTGCCTGACAAGTATATTACCTGCCTTTACAGTCTGGCCTCCGAACATTTTTACTCCAAGGCGTTTTGACTCACTATCACGGCCGTTCCTTGAACTTCCAACTCCTTTTTTATGGGCCATTATTAATCCTCCAAAAATTAATTAAACTTGATGTCTTTGATCTTAACAGCTGTGTACTGCTGCCTGTGTCCCCTGAGTTTCCGGTGATTCTTTCTGGTCTTCTGTTTGAAAACAAGGACCTTTTTGTCTTTTGCGATCTTGACCACATCAGCGGTCACTTTCGCGGAAGAGATAAACGGAGTTCCAAAAGAAGTTTTGTCGCCATCTGATATCATAAGTACGTTATCAAACGTGACTTCACCCTCAGTAACACCGCTAATATTCTCTATCTTTAAAGTATCACCTTCAGATACCCTGTACTGCTTTCCGCCTGTCTCTAGTATTACATACATGAGTAATGCCTCCAATTTGCTGAAATAGACTAATTTTTTAACATATATTTAAGTATAATGTCAATCCTGTCAAAAA
Organism: uncultured bacterium; assembly: GCA_965603765.1. Classification (GTDB taxonomy): domain Bacteria; phylum Nitrospirota; class Thermodesulfovibrionia; order UBA6902; family UBA6902; genus CBFDEG01. The sequence goes on from CBFDEG010000103.1 coordinate 2,893, forward strand.
CTATTCCAACCAAGCTGATTGCCGATTTCTAACAATACATGATATAATGATTTTTAAAAAATGAGCGATTTAAATATACATAACGCACTGATAAGCCGTCGCAGGTTACTCACAATGGGTATAGCTGCCGTGACATCTGCCATGGTTCCCAATGCACTTGCCGCTGCCGGCAGTCTTATGGAACGGGAAAGGTCCCTTTCATTCTACAACCTTTATACAGGTGAAAGCCTTAGCTCCGTTTACTGGCATGACGGAAAATACCTTTCTGATGCAATGGCTGAGATCAGTTTTATCCTTCGTGACATCCGCACCGGAAAGGTAAAGCCGATTGACAGAAACCTTCTGGACCTTCTTGCCAATGTGCAGAGCGAACTTGAATGCAATGAACCCTTCCATATAATTTCCGGTTACCGCACCCCTAAGTCAAATGCTCTCCTGGGTAAAAAGAAAAAAGGCGTGGCAAAGAACAGTCTTCATATGTACGGCAAAGCCATTGATGTAAGGGTGCCGGGATACAGCCTTAAAAACCTGCGCCTTGCTGCCATGAACCTTAAAAGAGGCGGGGTCGGCTACTACCCCAAGTCAAGATTTGTTCATATGGATGTGGGGCAGGTACGCTACTGGTGGGGATAGACCACTGATATTTCAGCACTAGTTTATCCAGAGAAGATTTCTAAATATCCAGCCTTTGTCGCCAAACTCATCTTCTACATTGACCCACTTTGATTTTATTTTAATAACACGAAATGAATCATATTTAAGGGCAGGGCTAAGGGCGCTTTTACTGTAATTAGTACCGGCACCGCTCCTGACATTTACCCTGTCAACCTTTACAACAGCGCATTTATATTTTTCCGTAATAAGCTTTCTAAATACCCAGTGGGCGTCACCATCAACATCCTTAACCTTATACCAGTCTCCTTGTGCGGAAACTTTTTTAAACGGCATATATTTAAAGACCTCCCAGGTCTTTTTATATTTTGTTCCGGGACCGCTTCTGAGATTTGCCTCAGGGACACTGACACATAATGCATAAGAATAACTGCTAAAGCCCAGCAGTGCCAGAAAAAATGCAAATAAAATCAATTTGTTCTTCATGCAATCCTCCAATGTCTTTTTTAATGTTTTACCCGTTACATCTAATTATGTCAAGTTCCAGACCTGCAGATACCTTTGTTTTTTATGATTTCAATTCTCCAGCACCCTGCCTTACAGGCATTTTTGCATCCCTTAAAAAGGCAATTCAGCTCTTTCATGAAAATATGAAGGTTTAGGGTTATAATATATGCAACCGTTATGAGCACTACTGAAAAACATGATACATACAGATCTATTCAACACAATGGCAAAGAGGTTCTTGTATTTAAGGACCCCGGCAAAATGGCGGACTTTGCTGTAAAACAGTGGAAGAAGCTGGCCGATGAAGCTATAAAGAACCATGGCCGGTTCACTGTCGCGTTATCCGGCGGCACCACGCCCGTTTTACTTTACCAGAAGCTGGCACGAAGAAAATCATTCCCATGGGACAAGACCTTCATATTCATTGTGGATGAACGTTTTGTGCCGTACGAAAGCGATAAAAACAATTACCACTTGATAAGCCGGACGCTCCTGTGCCATGTTCAGATACCCGCGAAAAATATATTTCCCATATCAACACTTGAGGACACACCTCAAGCTGCTGCGATCATGTATGAAAATAAAATCCTCTCTTATTTCCGAAAAACTGACGGCGAAATACCTGCCTTCGACATGATACTTCTGGGAATAGGTGATGACGGCCATACGGCCTCACTCTTTCCGGGATCAGATGCATTACATGAGTCCCGGCACCTGACCGCTGCTTTATCTCCGGCTGACCGCTCAAAAAAAGAGAGGATCACCCTTACGTACCCTGTTATTAATAATGGAAAGAATGTTATTTTTTTTGCTACAGGTAAAAAAAAATCTAAAACGGTAAAGCAGGTCATCGAAAATACGAACAGCAACCTGCCGGCAGCAAATGTCATCCCCCATAACGGCAGGCTGATTTTTCTGCTCGATGAAGATTCCGGGTCCCAGCTTTCCTGACGCCAACCATGCACATCTATGTAATTTTGACCTGAATCAGATAGAATATTCCCCTGGATAAATCATGACAACCAACAAATATGACATAGTAGTAATAGGAGCAGGCCATGCCGGATGTGAGGCTGCTCTCTCTGCCGCAAGAATGGGCCTCAGAACAGCTGTTTTTACCATGAGCCTCGATACAATTGGTCAGATGTCCTGCAACCCGGCTGTCGGAGGGCTTGCCAAAAGTCACCTTGTCAGGGAGATAGACGCGCTCGGCGGTGAGATGGCAAAGATCACGGACATGGCAGGCATTCAGTTCAAGACCCTCAATAAAAGCAAGGGGCCTGCTGTCTGGGCAACAAGGGTACAGGCAGACCGGACACTCTACAGAAAACATATGAGAGACGCCCTTGAGGCCCAGGACCGGCTTGATATAAAGCAGGAACTGATCGAAGAGCTTTCACATGAGGGCAGCACCATAACCGGCATAAGAACCCCTGATCATGCTTACAGAGCAAAGGCCGTTATTATCGCCACCGGAACATTTCTTAACGGTCTTATTCATATCGGCCTCAAAAATCATCCTGCTGGCAGGATCGGCGAACCTCCGTCCATAAACCTGGCCAAAAGCCTTGCCGACATGGGCTTCAAAATTGGAAGGCTTAAAACAGGAACACCTCCGAGGATAGCTGAAAAGAGCATAGATTTTTCTGTCATGGAAATTCAAAACGGAGATGTCCCCCCGCCGCCCATGTCCCAATTTACAACAGAGATAAAGAACCCTCAGCTTCCATGCTATATAACCTTCACAAATGAACAGACCCATAACATACTGCGTGACAATCTCAAAAATTCTCCTCTTTACAGCGGTGTCATAACCGGGATAGGCCCGCGCTACTGCCCTTCGATAGAGGACAAGATCGTACGGTTCAGCGACAAGCCGCGGCACCAGATATTTCTCGAACCCGAAGGCCTCGACAGCGATGAATACTATGTCAACGGAATATCAACAAGCATGCCCGAGGAAGTACAGATCGAAATGGTCAGAAGCATTAAGGGTCTTGAAAACGCCGTTATTAACAAACCGGGATATGCCATTGAATATGACTTCGTCTATCCGACACAGTTGAAGCCCAATCTCGAGACAAAGCTTTTTAACGGTTTATTCCTTGCCGGTCAGATCAACGGCACTTCAGGCTACGAGGAAGCAGCGGCACAGGGCCTCATGGCCGGCATAAATGCGGCGCTCCGGATACAGAACAAGCCGCCACTTATACTTGGAAGGCACGAGGCATACACAGGGGTCCTCATAGATGACCTGGTCACAAAAGGGACGAAAGAGCCTTACCGCATGTTTACCTCAAGGGCTGAATACAGACTCCTGCTCAGGCAGGACAATGCTGACCAGCGCCTTATGGAAAAAGGCCATGACCTCGGGCTGATAAACGATGACGTGTTCAGGGCTTTTCAGGATAAAAGATCTGCTGTTGAAGCAGAGCTCCATAGAATAAAGTCCACTAGGGTCAAACCCGCAATTATAAATCCGATATTGAACAGACTCAATACACCCCCTGTAAAAGAAGATGTTTCCCTGTATCAACTGCTTAAGCGCCCTGAAATTAAATACCCGGACATTGCAGAAGTATCCCCATCCGGCAGGAGCATATCAGGCGATGTAATAAACCAGGTGGAAATCAGGGCAAAATACAAAGGCTATATTCAAAGGCAGGCAGAGCTTGCGGATAAATTCAAAAAGATAGAAGAAAAGACGATCCCTGAAAACTTTTCATATAAGGAGATAAACGGGCTTTCAAACGAAATCGTGGGGAAACTTGAAGAAGTACGGCCCCTGAACCTCGGACAGGCAGGACGGATCCCCGGGATGACCCCCGCTGCTATCTCACTGCTTATGGTCACCCTGGAAAGATATAAAAGAAGATAAAAGACAAAAAAAAGCCCGGCACCTAATGGTGCCGGGCTTTTTCTGTTAATTAATGACCTTTTTTATATTTTAAGGGGAAATGATCGTGTGTCTTTTCAAGTCTTTCCTTAAAATCAAAATGATACTTGGCATCAACCTTCTCGGTGAAAGGACTTTCGCCGCCGTGGCATGTCATGCATCCGGCTTCATCTTCAGAAGGAATTGTAAGACCAATTGCCTTAAGTTCCTCTGATGTGTAGCCATCAGTTTTCCATTTGGCCTTGTTCTTCTTCATGACCTTTTTATATTCACTTCCAGGACCATGACAACCTTCACACTGAACGCCTGCAAGCTTAGGTGTTGCTTCGATAGTTGTAAAACCGCCTGGTTTACCGTAACCGGTTGTGTGGCATTTGAGACAGCCTGGGTCAGCAGTATAGTCCTTATTGGCATCCAAGCCTGCAGCTGTCTTTTCAGCAGCCTTAACACCTGCCTTGAGCATCTCAAAGCTTGTTGCCATTGAGGTCTTTGCCCATGACTTATACTGCTTCATATGACATGCCTTACATTTTTTTGCACCAATATACTTGGCACCGGCCTCAGCATTCACAACAAAAAGGAATGCCATTGCAAACATTACAGAAAGTACTCCAGTTAGTATCTTTTTCAAGATTCCACCTCCTTTTATTTAGTATCTTAGAATTTCAAGAATAGTATAACAGGAAAAAAAGAGCAAATGTTAAAAGATATTTTAATGATATTATAAAATTTTTTATAGGAATCGAAAGGAGAAAATAATGGCGGAGGAGGTAGGATTCGAACCCACGGAGCTTTCACTCTACGGTTTTCAAGACCGTCGCCTTCGACCACTCGGCCACTCCTCCATCCATTATATAAGGGCTGGTTTGAAACCCGCCCCTACTCTATTATCTTGTCTGTACCCATATAATGCCTGAGCACGTCAGGTATTATAACAGAACCGTCCTCTTGTTGGAAGTTCTCGAGTATTGCGGCCAGGGTACGGCCTACAGCAAGCCCTGAACCATTTATTGTATGAACGAAATCCGTGCCTTTTTTACCCTGTTTTTTAAACCTTATATTGGCACGCCTTGCCTGAAAGTCGGTAAAGTTCGAACATGATGATATCTCCCTGAATTTTCCCTGTGCCGGGAACCAGACCTCGATATCATATGTCTTTGCAGCAGAAAAACCAATGTCCCCGGTGCATAGGGTCACGACACGGTAATGAAGCCCCAGTCTTTTCAAGATCTCCTCTGCGTTTGCCGTCAACGACTCCAGTTCATTATATGAATCTTCAGGCTTGACGAATTTGACCATTTCCACCTTATCGAACTGGTGCTGCCTGATGAGCCCCCTGGTGTCCTTGCCGTATGAACCGGCCTCACTCCTGAAACAGGGGGTATAGGCCGTATAGCTTATCGGCAGGTCATCTTCATTAAGTATTTCATTACGATGAATATTTGTTACAGGCACTTCTGCTGTGGGAATTAAATAAAAGCCCCTGTCATCATCGGTTAATTTAAACAGATCCTCCTCGAATTTGGGCAGCTGGCCGGTACCTGTCATCGATTCCCTGTTTACGATTACAGGCGGCTGAATTTCAGTATACCCGTGCTCCTTTGTATGAAGGTTGAGCATGAAGTTTATCAAAGACCTTTCGAGCCTTGCACCCGCACCTTTATTGATCACGAATCGTGCGCCTGTTATCTTTCCCGCCCTCTCGAAATCGAGGATATCAAGGTCTTCACCTATGTCCCAGTGGTTTTTAGGCTCAAAAGAGAATTCAGGCTTTTCACCGCAGACCCTTATCTCTATGTTCTCATTCTCATCTTTTCCAACAGGAACTGACTCATCAGGGATATTCGGAAATATCAAGAGCTCCTGCCGCGCCTCATCCTCAAGCTCTCTAAGTCTATTCTCCTGGTCGGTTATACCGTCAGATATTGCCTTTGCCTCAGCAAGCACGCCTG
>CBFDEG010000104.1:0-8804 GCA_965603765.1 uncultured bacterium
TTTTATCGGGGAGGCTTCAACTGTCAGCGGCGGAGAGTACAATGTTGCCTCTGGAACTCGTTCTACAGTCAGCGGGGGAATTTTGAATTCTGCTTCCAATTTAAGCTCATCAGTTAGTGGAGGATATGACAATACTGCTTCCGGTGCTTCTTCATCTGTCAGTGGGGGAGAGAGGAATAATGCTTCCAGTATCTCTTCATCGGTCAGCGGCGGGCGAAATAACAAGGCCGAAGGTGATTATGCATCAATATCCGGCGGCGGCGGTCCCGATCCTGAAGACGGCAATATCGCCTTTGCCGATTATTCCTCTATCCTCGGCGGGTTTAACAATCTTGCCGGTGACGGCACCTGCACGTGGAATTCATCCCTGTCCCGCGTAGCATGCACTGCAGGAACGGACGCCGGGGTCGGTCAGCAGTCAACGGTCAGCGGTGGATGGATAAACAAGGCAGGTGGACTCTACTCCTCGGTCAGCGCAGGATATAACAACACTGCCTCTGCAGCACACTCTGCAGTCAGCGGGGGGCATTACAACACGGCTTCCGGTTATTACTCGACAGTCAGCGGGGGATATTCCAACACGGCTTCCGGTTCTGACTCCGCGGTCAGCGGGGGATATGTCAACACGGCTTCCGGAGAAAACTCCTCAGTCAGCGGGGGAACGGGTAACAATGCCTCGTACTATTACTCAACAGTCAGCGGAGGACTTGAAAACACGGCTTCCGGTCAAAATTCCGTTGTCAGCGGGGGAAGCAATAATACTGCTTCCGGAACTAACTCAGCAATCGGCGGTGGTGATAGTGACAGTGTAACGGGGACCTATGACTGGCGTGCAGGCGATGACTACTGGACGAATGATTAGAACGGCAGAATCGTGTCCGGCCGGATACTGATATCCGGACGGACACATCTGAGCATGTAAATTAACTATAAGGCGATATTCCCTGAATTGATAAAATAAAACGTATATACAGGGACCCCTCTTGTGGGCGCCCTTTTTTTATTGCCTGAACAAAGTGTCATCCTGAACCATTCGCGTTTTTGTCATTCTGAACAAAGTGAAGGATCTGTCTTCAGCTGTGACCTCTATCCAGACAATTGAAATATAGCATAGAATATGATAGAATACTTATGCACATAACTCATGGAGGTATTTCATGCAACGAACTAGCATAACATTACCCTCAGCTCTTGTTGAAGAACAAATCGCAGAAATCAATGCAAAGAACAAAACAGAGGCAGTGACCATGGCTGTCAAAGATGAGATCAAGGCCCGTAAAAGGGAAAAGATCATACGTATGGCAGGGAATATGGAGTTCACCTCTGACACTGCTGATATGAGGCATAAGGACAGAAGACTTGGATAAGGTACTGATAGATACCTCTGCATGGATCGCTTTTTTCAAAAAACAGGAACCCTTCTTCAGTGAAATACAGCGGCTTATAGAGGAAGACCGGATCTGCTGCCTCGGATTGATCTATGCTGAACTGCTGCAGGGCGCGAGATCCGATAAGGAGATAAATACCCTGAAGGAGTTCATGCATGTATTTGACTTCATCCCTGAATCATCCGCAATATGGGAAAAGGCAGGACTCCTTTCCCGCACTCTGAGACAAACGGGTAAATCCACAGGACTTGCAGACTGCTTCATAGCATCAAGCGCATTATCGTATGGTGCAGACCTCTTTACGCTCGACAAACATTTTTCCACAATCAAAAAGCTGGAAGACCTTAGACTGTATACATCCTGAATGTTATATCAAGGTTCAACCTCGATATCCCCCTTTTGACACCAATTATCCTCACATGTTAAAATTCCATTCTGTTTTAATAAAAAAAGGATAATCACATGGATAAAAACAAAATAAAAAAAGGCGTTAAATTAATTCTTGAGGGTATCGGAGAGGATCCGGACAGACCGGGACTGAAGGATACACCAAAGCGTATTGCAAATTTGTATGAAGAAATATTCTCAGGACTCAGCACACCCACTGAGGAGATATTCAAGCCTATAGAAGGGGAAACACATGACGAGATGGTGCTTGTCAAGGACATCCCTTTTTACTCTGTGTGTGAGCATCACCTTCTGCCGTTCATCGGAAAGGCGCATGTTGCCTATATTCCTGCAAAGGGCAAGATAGTCGGGCTGAGCAAGCTCGCACGGGCGGTAGAGGTGTTCGCCAAGCGGCCGCAGGTGCAGGAACGCCTGACCTCACAGCTTGCTGACCTGATAATGGAAAAGCTGAAACCCAAAGGCGCTATGGTGATCGTGGACGCGGAGCATCTCTGCATGTCCATGCGCGGGATAAAGAAGCCCGGCTCAAGGACAGTGACATCCGCAGTAAGAGGTATCTTCCGGACAAAGGAATCAACAAGGACAGAGCTCCTTGCACTGATAAAATAAAAATCAGTTCAAATTGTTTTAACCGTTCAAGCGGTTCAGGCAGTTGAAACTTTATTTTAAGGAGAAGCTACATGATAATCACTCAAAAGAAAGACCAGACAAAACTGCTTGAGACAATAAGCGAATACAACAGTTTCTTTCTTATCGGCTGTTCCGAATGCGCAACACTCTGCGGAACAGGCGGCCCGCCTGAACTCAAGGCAATGAAAGAACTGCTTGAATCAAAAGGTAAAAAAGTGACCGGCACATTTGTAGCCAAAACAGGCTGTCAGGTGCTCGGCACAAAAATAGAACTCAAACCATCCAAAGAAGCCCTTGCAGAAACAGAGTGTGTTCTTGTCATGTCCTGCGGAGCAGGCACACAGAGCGCAGTGGAGCTCTTCAAGGACAAACCTGTATACCCGACGAATGACTCGATGTTCCTGGGCAATATGACCAGGATGCAGATGTTCGATGAACGGTGCTCCTTATGCGGAGAGTGCATCATCGATAAGACAGGCGGTGTATGCCCTGTTACTGCATGCCCGAAAGGACTTTTAAACGGTCCCTGCGGCGGAACAAATGAAGGCAAGTGCGAGGTCAGCCCTGATATAGATTGCGCGTGGGTCAAGATCTACAACCGCCTGGAGAAGATAAACAGGCTGGACGACATGAGAAAGCTCAACGAACCCAAGAACTGGGGCGCGCACAAAAAACCGATGACCATCAATTCTCGTGAGAAGAAGGAAGGTGATAAATAATGAGTTTAAAAGACGCTCTTAATTCAGGTAAATTTGCTGTTACAGCAGAAGCAGGCCCCCCAAAGGGCACTGATATAGAAAAGATAAAACATGAAATGGAACTGCTGAAGGGCAAGGTCGATGCTGTCAATGTAACAGACAATCAGTCTGCTGTCATGCGCATAAGTTCAACCTCTTTCTGCAGGGTCCTGCTCGACATGGGCCTGGAGCCCGTACTCCAGATGACATGCCGTGACCGTAACCGTATCGGCCTGCAGTCCGACCTGCTCGGCGCAAGCATACTCGGCATCAAAAATGTCCTCTGTATGACCGGAGACCACCCGAACGCGGGCGACCATAAAGAGGCGAAGCCGGTGTATGACATTGAGTCTGCACAGCTCCTCAAGATAGTTGATGCAATGAACAACGGCAAGGACATGATGGGCAATGACCTGCAGGGTGCAACAGATTTCTATCAGGGAGCTGTTGTAACACCGGAGGCAAACCCGATCGCTCCTCAGCTTATGAAATTTGAAAAAAAGATAAACGCTGGAGCAAATTTCTTCCAGACACAGGCGATCTACGATATAGACAAGTTCAAGGAGTTCATGACACACGCGAGAAAATTTCCAGTAAAGATAATGGCGGGTCTCGTTCTGCTGAAGAGTGCTGGCATGGCTAACTTCATGAACAAGTTCGTTCCGGGCATTAATGTACCGCAGAACCTTATAGATGAGCTCAAGGAAGCCGGCAAGGAAAAAGCCCTTGACACAGGCATCGGCATCATGGCAAGACACATAATACAGCTTAGAGAAGAGAACATATGCGACGGGGTCCATATAATGGCAATAGGCGCAGAGGACAAGGTCCCTGAAATAATGGAACGGTCCGGACTTCTTTAGATTTTCTGAACACTGATCTTAATAAAGAGGGCCCTTGTACTATCGGGCCCTCTTTTTAATTTTTATATGAATGATACTGAAAACATGTCACCCGGCCAACGTATATTATTCTATACGATCTTTGCGTCCATAACTATTGCTCACTTCTTTTTAACATTCGTTGTAACGCTCTTGTTACTGAGTACCCTGAATATTCTGAATGAACGGACCCTGCATATAGGAAAACTTGATTATATTGAGGGTGCGGTTGTTGTTCTCATTTTCGGGGCTTCAGTCTGGGTATTTTTCAGGTCATTTAAAAAAGCGTCCGCTACGATCAAAGAGACATTTTTCAGAGGCCCTTCCGCCTGATCATGTTTCAGATCATGCTGTGTTATACTATTACGCTTTTCAACTATTCACTTACAAGACAATAACTCATTTATATGACAGGACAATTAATACATTTCTGGCAGCACCTGCCGTCAAATATCTCCCCTTATATTTTCAAGTTCGGGCAGTTCGAGGTCCGTTATTACGGCCTTATGTATATAGCCGCCTTTTTTACCGTTTACTTTCTGTCAATTTACAGACTGAAAACCGAAGATTTCAGCTATACAAAGGAAGACATTGAAAATTACCTTGTATGGGCGATCCTGGGTCTTCTGATCGGGGCCAGGGTCGGATATGTCCTTTTCTATAATCTGGGGTATTACATGGACAACCCTGCTGAAATATTCCTGCCTTTCAATTTCAAAGGCGGTTTTCATTTTACAGGTCTTGCAGGCATGTCATACCATGGCGGCCTCATAGGTGTTTTGACTGCCACCACCCTCTTCTGCCGTAAACAGAAGTTTGATCTTTGGGAGTTCTCTGAATTCATTGTGCCGTCAATACCGCTCGGGTACACATTCGGCAGGATCGGCAACTTTATAAACGGTGAACTCTACGGCAGGGCAACTACTGTTTCCTGGGGCATGTATTTCCCGCAGGACCACACAGCAATGCTCCGCCACCCTTCTCAGCTTTATGAGGCATTTTTCGAGGGGGTATTTGTATTTCTTATTTTATGGAGCCTGCGAAAGACAAAACGGTTTAGCGGATTTTTTCTATCTCTCTACCTGATCGGTTACGGAATCGCAAGGTTTTTTATAGAATTTGTCCGGGAACCTGACGTGCAACTGGGCTTATACATTGATCTTTTCTCTATGGGCCAGCTCCTCTGCCTCGGCATGATAACGGCGGGCAGTATTCTTTTTTATATCCGGAAAAAGCAAAACCGGCAGCATATGTTATAATTGGATGTTTATTTGTGAAAATTATCCGCAGCAATATTTAAAGGAGGCACCTGATGCAGGCAAAAAACGGAGACAAGGTATTGGTCCACTATACATTAAAAGACTCAGAGGACCAGGTAATAGAGAGTTCAAAAAATCAGCCGCCCATTGAGTTTACGATTGGTGAGGGCAAGGTCATTCCCGGATTCGAAAAAGGAATAACCGGCATGAAAGCAGGCGATGCAAAGACAATAAAGGTCGGCCCTGAAGACGGTTACGGCGAACGCGATGAAAAGAAGGTTTTTGATTATCCGCGCAAAAATGCACCTGACAATTTCGATCCGCGTGTCGGACAGACAATAAAACTTCACAGGCCCAATGGAGCACCTGTTCCGGTGGTTGTTCTTGCGTCTGACAATAAAAGCTTTAAGATGGACGCAAACCATCCCCTTGCAGGAAAAGAACTTATATTCGACCTGGAATTAGTTGAAATAACAAAATAATAATTCTTACCGCAGGGGCATGGCGCGCCATGCCCCTACTACAAATCATTTAGAGACCTATGGCAAAATTCACGATCCATGACTTTCTGAAAAAGAAAAACGACGGTAAAAAAATAACCATGCTGACCGCGTATGACTATCCTTTCGCAAAGATAGTCGATGACGCGGGTATCGATGCCATCCTTGTCGGAGATTCGCTCGGCATGGTGGTCCAGGGCAATGAGAACACCCTGCCGGTCACAATGGATGAAATGATCTACCATACAAAGATCGTCTCCAGGACTGTAAAAAATGCCATGGTCATTGGTGACATGCCTTTTATGTCCTACCAGACAAGTGTTGCTGATGCTGTAGGAAATGCGGGAAGATTCCTTAAAGAAGCCGGCGCAACCGCTGTAAAGCTTGAAGGCGGTGCAAGTGTTACTGAACAGATCCGGGCGATGTCAAGATCAGACATTCCGGTAATGGCCCATATAGGACTTACACCACAATCAATACACAGGATGGGCGGATATAAGGTCCAGGGCAAATCAGAAGATGCTGCCAAACAATTGCTTGAAGAAGCTCACAAAGTCGAGGACGCAGGCGCATTCGCACTTCTGCTTGAAGCAATACCAATGGGACTTGCTGAAACCATCTCAAAAGAACTTACTATTCCGACGATCGGCATTGGCGCCGGTCCGCATTGCGACGGACAGATACTTGTTCTGCATGATGTGATAGGCCTGTTCGACAGGTTTGTCCCCAAGTTCGTGAAACAGTATGCAAACCTCAGAGAAGACGCTCTGAAGGCAATAACAACTTTTAGAGAAGAAGCGGAAAAAGGCATTTTCCCGTCAGACGAGCAAAGCTTCAAGTAATTTATCATTACGAATTAAGAATCAAAAAAAAGTTTATTAATTAATTCAATGACCGCCTTGTTCCATCCCTCCGGCCCTACTCCGTCAGCTTTTATACATCCCTTTACTTTATTTATGATCTCCGGGTGATAGCTCCCGTCTTTCTTTTTTACAACAACCGGATGATCAGACTTCTGCAGCATTTCAATATCATTAGGGCTGTCACCAAGCGCAATAACACTGACTTTCCGTCCATCAGCAGAATACAGGCTCTTTAATATCTCGACCGCCCTGCCCTTGTCACTATTACCCATGATATGTAAATATTCACCCTGAGTATAATTGAAACCCATAGCTTTTATACTCTCCTTGAGTCTTTTCTCAGCTGACACATCACCCTTGAAAACAAAGGTCTCATCAAACTCCCGCATCTTCGCCAGTTCAGCGCTTTGTATATCCAGGCCGGTAAGCAGGGCCACTTCCTGCGCGGTCATATCGCCAAATCCTTTCAGGTCAAAACCCCTATCACGAAGCCTGCAAAGGGCATTTCTCAATACAGCATAATCCGCGCCGAGCTTTATAAGAAAACAGTCATCTGTCTCTTCAACTTCGTAATTCGTAATTCGTAATTCGTAATTGTTCTTAGGTATAAATATCCCGCCGCCGTTCTCGGAAATAAAAGGATGAACATTTTCAAGCTCCGCCCTGTATTGCTCTATCTCAGGTCTTGTCTTGCTTGAACAGAATATTAACGGTATCTTATTTTCCTTTATAAGCCGAAGTGCGGGCATGGCCTTTTCATACGAGTAAGAGGAGTCAAGGAGGGTCCCGTCAAGGTCGGTGATTATAATAAGGACTTCTTCTGTAATTGAAATATTATTATCGGACATATTATCTTTCTTTGAAAGATAATATATTACATGATTTACAATTGATAGTCGATATCAGGCACATGGAACATCTTACGGTATCGTCCCGCACACATTCTATTTAATACTAATAGAAGTGCTGTCCGTCTTGAACCAGGAAATAATGGAGACCAGCTCCTGTGATATCTGCGCAAGTTCATTTGTGGAAACTTTTATCTGTGAAACAGCATCACGCGAGCCTGAAAAGGCGCCTGATATATTTTCCATTCCTGTTGAGACCTCTTCCACTGCTGATGACTGTTCCTCTGTTGCCGTTGCAATTGAATCAACTACATCCAGACAATTTTGAGAGGCCTGAACGATCTTCTCCAAAGACTGCAGTGACTGTTCAGCCAGTTTGACACCTTCTTCCGCCTCTGCCTTATTCCTTGCCATACTCTCAACAGATTCATCTGTATCGGCCTGAATTTTTTTGACCATGTTCGTGATCTCTTCTGTTGCGGCTGATGTTTTTTCCGCAAGCTTTCTGACCTCATCCGCAACCACTGCAAAACCGCGTCCCTGCTCTCCGGCCCTTGCTGCTTCGATCGCAGCGTTCAAGGCGAGAAGATTTGTCTGACCTGCGATATCATTGATCACATTGATAATGTCGCCTATATGTTTACTGCTCTCTCCAAGCTCACCGATCGTCTGTGATGATCTATCTATGTTACCGGCAATATTCATCATGCTTGAGACAGTACTGTTCACAACATTCATCCCCTCATCAGCGGTAGCAACTGACTCCCTTGCCGAGTTCGATGCCTCAAGTGCGTTCCTGGCAACATCCACTATTGTCTGTGACACTTCTGCTGCTGCTGTTGCGGACTGTTCTATCTGCTGAGACTGTTCTTCAATGGTTGAACTGATCTGGGTCGATGTTGCTGACAGTTCCTCGGAACTGCTCGCAAGTGTACTGGCGTGCATACTCAATTTACCGATTATATCTGCCAGGTTCCTCACCATCATCTTCATTGAGTTCATAAGCTGACCGGTCTCATCACTGCTGTCAACATCTATCGCAACATTAAGGTGGCCTTCGGACATTTGATTTGAAACATTCAGCGCTTTGGCAAGCGGCCTTATAATCCCGTTGGATATGAATGTTATCAGACCAAGGATGGTAACAATTAGCACTGCTGCTATGAGCAAAGTGGTCAGATCCGCTCTTTTTATTTTTGAGGATATGATCTCTTCAAGCTCACTATTCTGGGCATCGAGCAGCTCACCGGTCCTGTGTACCATATCCCTCATCTGCCCAAGCATACCCTG
>CBFDEG010000105.1:0-8776 GCA_965603765.1 uncultured bacterium
TTACTATTGCCTCCATCATAAAAAATCTAGGTGTTTATTGTTTGGTCTCCTTTTCATGACAGCCCTCCCTAAATAAAACATTATCACACTTTCCAGAAATATCAACCCGCGCTTTGCAGGACATTTTATTGATCATCAGGGCCGGGAGTTGCATTTCAAACTAAAATGATTTAAAAGGTAATTAAGAGCAAGTCAAACATAAAATAACCATGAAGCAAATTTAAGGAGGAGAACATGTTCAAGCATGCAGCAGCTTTAGTGGCACTATTAATAATTGCGGGTACTTCATTTATTGCATACGCAATTCATGATGTCGTGGAGATCCCGCCCGATCTGGCGGGTGTTGGACATTACGAAAAAATGCCTATGGCAGACGGTGGGGACCTGCGTCATTTCATCACAAGCCATCAGCCTTACAAAAAATGGGCAAACTGGCCGGGGAAAGATAAAATGCGCGAGGGGAAAGAGCCGCACGGCCACTACATTACAGTATATATAAACGATAAAGCCGCTGATTCCTTAAAAGAACATAAGGAAATGGCAAACAACTCCATCGTGATCAAAGAAAACTATAACAAGAAAAAAGAACTCGCAGCAGTAACAGTGATGTATAAGATAAAAGGCTACAACCCTGAGGGAGGTGACTGGTTCTGGGCAAAATACGACCATAAGTTCAAGGTCCTTGCAGATGGAAAATTAAAGGGCTGTCTTGATTGTCACAGCAGTGTCAGAGACAATGACTTTATTTTCACACAAAACTGACGACTTGATTATAATATTAGATTATTATAATTGATAAAGGAGATCAGTCTATGAAAATTGGCTTTGTCGGCCTCGGTAAGATGGGGATGAACATGATACAGCGTTTGATCGAGGACGGCCATGAGGCAGTCACGTATGCCCTGTCGTCTGATTCAGTTAAAAAGGCTGAGAAAAAAGGAGCGGAAGGCGCCGGATCGCTGCAGGACCTGATCGACAAACTTGACGCACCCCGTATTGTCTGGAGCATGATCCCCGCGGGGAAACCGACTGAAGATACCATTAAGACCCTTTCTGAAATTATGGAGCCTGGAGATATCATCATCGACGGCGGCAACTCCTTTTACAAAGACTCCATGCGCAGGGCAGAGGAACTCAGCGGAAAAAACATTTCATTTATCGATGTAGGCACAAGCGGAGGGATATGGGGGCTTGAAAAAGGCTACTGCATGATGATCGGCAGCGCAGAAGATACATTCAAAAAAGCAGAACCGCTCTTTAAAACACTCGCTCCTGAAAACGGTTATGCACATGTCGGCCCGAACGGGGCAGGCCACTATGTCAAGATGGTGCATAACGGTATCGAGTACGGCATGCTCCAGGCATACGCAGAGGGCTTTGAACTGCTGAATGCCAAAAAGGAGTTCAGCCTCGATATGCACAAAATATCCAATCTCTGGAACCAGGGCAGTGTTGTAAGGTCATGGCTCCTTGAACTTGCGGAGGGCGCGTTTAAAAATGACCCTGAGCTCAGATCGATCCGCGGATATGTCGAAGATTCAGGCGAAGGCCGCTGGACGATAGCTGAGGCCATTGAACAGAACGTGCCGGCCCCGGTCATAACCCTGTCACTCATGGAACGCTTCCATTCGCGTCAGGATGAATCCTTCAGCGCAAAGGTCATAGCAGCACTGAGGAATGAATTCGGGGGTCACTCGACCAGAAAGTCATAACATGTCTAAACAAGGGCCTGATGTCTGCATTATAAACCGGGAAAAAGTTGATATTGAACCCTTCACCCTGGTGATATTCGGAGGTTCAGGAGATCTGAGCAGAAGAAAACTGCTCCCGACCTTATTTAAACTATGTGACAGCCATAACCTTCCTGATAATTTTTCTATCATTGCTGTTGCCTCAACCATTAGAAGTGATGAAGAATACAGAGATATTGTCAAAAAGTCTATCAGGGAATTCAATGAGACAGGCTTTGAGAATAAATACTGGGAAATGTTCTACCGGCATCTCTATTATTTATCAGGAAAATTCGATGATATCAATACATACAAAGCACTTGCTGAACGTCTTGATGAAATTTCAGATACGAACAAAGAAAATCCGCCCAAGGTCATTTACTACATGGCAGTAAATCCTCATTTTCTGCCTTCAATATTCAGCCTGCTGTCATCATGCAGTCTCTGCAGGGACAGATACGATACACGTATTATAATTGAAAAACCTTTCGGAGTAGACAGAAGATCGGCCAGTGAACTTAACAGGCTCGTGGCCAGATCATTTGATGAGAACCAGATATACCGTATCGACCACTACCTTGGAAAAGAAACTGTTCAGAACATTCTTTTCTTCCGTTTTGCCAACACGATATTTGAGCCATTATGGAACAGGATGTATATAGACCATGTACAGATCACAGTCGCGGAATCACTCGGCATTGAAAACAGAGCGGCTTTTTATGAAAGTGCGGGCGTTGTGAGAGATATCGTACAGAACCATCTTCTGCAGATCATGTCATTAATTGCCATGGAGCCTCCGACCGGTTTTGAAGCCGACCAGATACGCAACAAGAAAATAGAGATATACAACTCAATACGTTCAATGAATTCGGATTATATCAACAAGTTTACTGTCCGCGGACAGTACGGCCCCGGAATAGTAAATAACCGGAACATACCGGGATACCGTGAAGAACAGGGTGTTTCAGCGACATCTAATACATCAACGTTCTTTGCCGGAAAATTTTATATCGATAACTGGCGGTGGTCAGGTGTTCCTTTTTACGCAAGAACAGGAAAACGTTTACATGATCGAATGACCGAGATAAGCATACACTTTAAGCAGCCGCCGATAAGACTGCAGAGCTCTATCTGTAAAAGCAGAGAACCGAATACACTGGTAATAAGTGTCCATCCGAATGAAGAGATAAAACTGCATTTCGGGGTCAAATATCCGGGCACAGACGACAAACCTTATCCGGTCAATATGAACTTTGCTTATAACCGGGACATACAGAGCGACTATCATTCAGCATTGCCGTATGAAAGACTGATCCTTGACTGCATGAAAGGCGACCAGACACTCTTTGCGCGTCAGGACGGCATTGAGGCAATGTGGTCGGTAGTTGATCCGATAATTGAACAGTGGGAGAACAGGACCGCCCCCGGATTTCCCAATTATGCCGCCGGGACATGGGGTCCTGAAGAAGCCCGAAAACTGATAATGGCTGATGGACGTTACTGGCAGACACAATAATGCTGATTGACTTCAAATACCCTTGTTATAAACTATTTTATTAATCCATACAATTAAGTTAATCTACTTAAAAAAGGAATCATTATATGTCTACAGAAAAGATCAATAAATCGAACGATCATGAGGCCTGCATCATAAATCAGGACAAAATAAATGTAGAACCTTTCACTATGGTGATATTCGGCGGCACAGGGGACCTGAGCAGACGAAAACTCCTGCCCACGCTCTATCACCTCTGTACAAGTCAGAGCCTGCCTGATAAATACAACATTATATCTATTGCTTATGACAATATGACAGATAAAGAATACCGCGAAGCTATCAGGGAATCAATTGAAGAATTCGGTGATGACGGCATAGAAGATGCTATATGGGAAATATTCAGCAAAAACCTTCATTTTTTAAAAGGGGAATTTGAGAACTTAAATACATACAATAAACTCTCTGCGCAGATCGATGAATTCAAGCGCACCGGAGGTGATCAGAAGGTCATATATTACCTGGCGGTGCATCCTGTTTTTCTGCCGTCAATATTTGCACTTCTGGCAGCAAGTGACCTCAAAACGAGAGATCACGATATGCGGCTGGTAATTGAAAAACCTTTTGGACATGACAGAGCGTCAGCAGCCGAACTGAACGCGCTTCTGGAAGGAAAATTCGATGAAAAGAACATATATCGTATTGATCATTATCTCGGCAAGGAAACCGTACAGAACATTCTATTTTTCCGCTTTGCAAACAGCATCTTCGAACCTCTCTGGAACAGACAATACATTGATAATATACAGATCACGGTTGCCGAATCACTCGGCATCGAGAACAGGGGGGCTTTTTATGAAAAGGCCGGAGTTATAAGGGACATAGTACAAAACCATATACTTCAAATACTTGCACTTGTTACCATGGAACCGCCGATCAGCTTTGAGGCAGACTTCATCCGCAATGAAAAGTTAAAAATATATAAAAGTATCCGCCCTATGAGCGAGGAATATATCAAACGCTTCACAGTCCTCGGGCAGTACGACGCAGGTATAATAGATGGAAAAGAGGTCCTCTCATATACAAAAGAGCCAAATGTTTCAAGCGCTTCAACAACTCCTACTTATTTTGCAGGAAAATTTCATATAGACAACTGGCGATGGGCGGATGTTCCGTTTTATGTACGTACCGGAAAACGGCTCCGGGAGCGGACCACCGAGATATCAATTCATTTCAAACAGCCTCCTTTGAAGCTCTTTGAATCCGAGTGCGAAATACGGGAACCAAACGTCCTTGTACTCGGTGTTCAGCCGCATGAAGAAATTACTCTGCATTTTGGGGTAAAATATCCCGGGGTAGGAAATCAGCTCTATCCGGTTAATATGAATTTTAATTACAATCGTGACATTCAGGGCGATAATCAGCCCGCACTTCCTTATGAACGGCTTCTGCTGGACTGCATGAGGGGGGACCAGACACTCTTTGCACGCAAAGATGCGATCGAAGAAATGTGGGGGGTTGTAGACCCGATAATTAAATACTGGGAGGAACAACCTCCTTCAGACTTCCCTAATTATTCTTCCGGAACATGGGGACCTGAAAAAGCAGATACATTAATAGAATCCGATGGACGCAATTGGCGGATGCTGCAATACTAAATTATATAGGAGAAGAAATGACAGAAGAAAAGAATATGGACATGCTTTGCATAAACACAATGAGGACACTTGCGATCGACGCCATTCAGAAGGCAAATTCAGGCCACCCCGGTGCGCCTATGGCTATGGCACCCGTGGTATACGCGTTATGGCAGCGCCACCTGCGGTATGACCCTGAAAATCCTCTCTGGGAAAACCGTGACCGCTTTGTGCTCTCCGCGGGCCACGCGTCAGCGCTTCTCTACTCAATTCTCCATATCTGTGATGTAAAGGCTGTGGACAAGGACAGGAACATTCTCGACAGGCTCTCCGTAGAACTTGATGATATAAAGAACTTCCGTCAGATAGGGAGCAAATGCCCCGGACACCCGGAATACGGCCTTACAGCCGGTATTGAGACAACGACCGGCCCGCTCGGACAGGGTGCGGCAAACAGTGTAGGCATGGCAATAGCCGGCAGATGGAACGCGGGCCATTTCAACAAACCGGATTTCGAGCTTTTTGAACATAATGTATACGCGCTCGCCGGAGACGGATGCATGATGGAAGGCATAACCTCAGAGGCTGCATCGCTTGCAGGCCACCTGAAGCTTCCGAATCTCTGCTGGATATATGACAGCAACAATATAACGATCGAGGGCAGCACAGATATTGCATTCACTGAAAATGTCGGTGCCCGTTTTAAAAGCTACGGCTGGAACGTCACTGAAGTTGCGGATGCCAATGACCTCAATGCACTTGATAAGGCCTTTAATAATTTCAAGAACACGAATGACCGCCCTACCCTGATCATTGTAAAGAGCCACATTGCATACGGTTCACCGAACAAACAGGACAAGAACTCAGCACACGGAGAACCGCTCGGCCCGGATGAGATAAAGCTCACAAAAGAGAATTACGGCTGGCCTGCTGATTCAGATTTCCTTGTTCCCGAGGGTGTGAAGGAACACATTAAGAACGGACTTGGCGCGCGCGGGAAAGAACTGCGCAGCGCATGGTCAAAGAAATTCGACGAATATAAAACTCAATTCCCTGAGCTTGCGCAGCAGAACATACTGATGCAGAAAAGGGCATTGCCCGAGGGATGGGACTCTGCCATTGAAGAGTTCACTGCTGACCCGAAAGGTCTTGCCACAAGGGTATCATCAGGCAAGGTGCTTAATATGATCGGGAAAAACGTTCCATGGCTTATCGGGGGCTCAGCAGACCTTGCGCCGTCAACAAAGACGACCCTCACATATGACAGTGCAGGTGTCTTCACATCTGATAACCACAGCGGAAGCAACTTTCATTTCGGCGTGCGCGAGCATGCCATGACATCAATACTCAACGGCATGACACTCTCAGGCGTTCGAGCGTACGGTTCGGGTTTCATGATCTTCAGTGATTATGCCAGACCCGCGATAAGACTCGGGGCGATGATGGAACTGCCGGTCATTCATGTCTTTACCCACGACTCAATTGGCGTCGGAGAAGACGGACCCACACATCAGCCCATCGAACATCTGGCCTCTCTTCGCGCTATGCCGGGGCTCATCACAATTCGCCCTGCCGATGCAAATGAGGTCATAGAGGCATGGAAGGTAGTAATGCAGTTAACTGAAACACCTGTAGCACTTGCGCTTTCACGCCAGAATCTCCCTACAATAGACCGTTCAAAATATGCGCCTGCATCAGGCGTTGCAAAAGGGGCTTATGTGCTTGCGGGGGCGGATGAGAGCAATCCTGATATTATCCTTATCGCAACAGGAAGTGAAGTGCCTCTCTGCATTGATGTGTATGAGAAACTGAAAGCTGAAGGAATAAAAGCACGTCTGGTCAGTATGCCTTCATGGGAACTTTTTGAAAAACAGACAGAAGAATACAAAGACAGTGTACTGCCCCCGACTGTCTCAGCGCGCTTAGCTGTTGAACTGGGATCAACTATCGGATGGGAACGCTATACAGGACTAAAAGGCAGGACGATCGGACTGGACACCTTCGGTGCATCAGCTCCTCTTAAGGACCTGCTGAATGAATTCGGTTTTACAGCTGAAAAAATAACCGCTGCTGCCAGGGACATCATTAACAAAAAATAGACACGGCAGTGTCAATCACTACGAGGTTATTTATTAAGGGCAGCCAATATGAGCACAGAAAAGATCAGCATTATAATGCCTGTGTTCAATGAGGAGAAAAATCTCCGCGCTACCCTTAACTGCCTGAATCTTTCAGGCAATGAAGAACTTATAATTGTTGACGGAGGCAGCTGCGACGGCACTGTCTCTATCGCAAAAGAATTTACAGACAAGGTATTCAGTACGGAAACAGGCAGGGCACATACCATGAATTACGGGGCCGGCAAGGCAACAGGTGATATGATCCTGTTTCTCCATGCTGACTGCGTCCTGCCGGAAAACGGATACGATCTGATCAGGATAACCCTCAGGAAAAACAATTTTTCAGCCGGGGCCTTTCATCTCAGCATTAATGCTTCAGGCCTCCGTTACAGGTTGATCGAAGCAGGGGCAAACCTACGCTCTTTGGCAACCTCGATCATGTACGGGGACCAGGGGATATTCATGAAAAGAACTATATTTGATCAGATCGGAGGATATGCAGAGATACCACTGATGGAGGACATAGATATCTCAAAAAAACTTAAAAAGACCGGAAAGCTGGCCCTCATAAGTCCGCCGATAAAGTCATCACCAAGACGCTGGCTCAAAGAAGGCGCACTTCATACTACACTGCGCGACTGGGCTATCGCTTTTTCATATACGTTTTTAAATATATCCCCCGCCAGACTGCTTAAGTACTATAAAGATGTCAGGTGAGATCTAAAAATCTGCACGTCTCAACCACTGCTGAACTGCAAGCTGCAAATAACGTGATATAATTTAGACATGAATAGTGATGCACTGATTATCATTGCCAAATACCCGGAGATCGAAAGCGTCAAGACCCGCCTCAAGGGACATATCCCTGACAATGAAAGGCTCGAACTGTATATTAACCTGCTAAATATTACGGTCCAAAAACTCTGCAGCATCCCCGGGGTGGACACATTTATTGCCTTTGCACCCGCTGACAAAACAGAATACTTCAAAAAGTTCAAACAACGTCTTATCCCGCTTAGAACAACAGACCTGGGAGAAGGAATGTATGAAGCGTTTAAAAGCGTCTTTAATTCAGGCTATCAAAGGGCCGCGCTGGTCGGTGCCGACATACCGGAACTTTCGGTCTCTGTAATTAATGATGCAATGGAAGTGCTATCGCTGAAAGACCTTGTTTACGGGCCCGCAAAAGACGGGGGCTATTACCTGATAGGTATGAGCCGGCTGATAAAGGAGGTCTTTCATAACATACAGTGGTCATCAGAGCAAACACTCACAATGAGCCTCATACAGGCAGAGCTGCATGGCTACAGTTCAGGATTCACAAAAACCCTTAGTGACATTGATACGATCAATGACATAAAAGAGGCAAGCCTCAATGATGCGGGCTACGGTTTTTTGCACGCAATGAAATAAGCGCCATGTGTAAATTTTGAGGTGGTCACGCCGGTGTCTCCTGATGAGATAACATAAACAAAACCTGTTTCTTCTATGACAGTTATCATGTCCCTGACCGGGACAGCATCTCCCAGTCAACCGGACCAGCCGTCAAAGAGCTTCATGATATTATCGGGAATATCATCATTCAGCACCACATCAGAAAGCATAAAGCGGCCTCCGGGCCTGAGAACCCTCAGGACCTCGCTGAATGTTTTATTCTTCAACGGGGAAAGATATATCGCTGCGTTAGAGATAACAACATCAAAACAATTATCATCAAAGGGCATTGATTCTGAACCCGCTACACTAACCTCACAATTGGCAGTAGCCGCCTCTTTCAGATTAGCGCGTGCCTTT
>CBFDEG010000106.1:0-8765 GCA_965603765.1 uncultured bacterium
CATATTCAAGCTTATTATACAGGACTTCCAGTGACTCTTCCCTGACCTGGAAAACGTTACCGCATATATTGATCAGATATGACTGATATCGTCCTCCCCGCTCTTTTCCTTAAACATTTTATCTATATAGCCTTTCGCAGCGTACCTGCCGCCCAGTCCAAAAGCGATCGCCAGTGCAAGCACCACACCTCCGAATACAACGGCAAAAGCTATAAGCACTGTTTCCTTGCCGATACCGAGAAGCTCAAGGGCCATGGTTGCCGCCATGATGAAGACAGTGAATTTGACAAACTTTCCGAGCAGACCGGAAATGGCAATGCCTGCGTTGACTGAAGCAATAAGCGCTGCTCTTCCCAGAAAATTTCCGAGCAGATATCCGGACACCAGTATAACAGCGGCAGTAATAACATTGGGCACATAGAACCAGAACTCCTTAAGGAGATTTTCTACAGCAGGTATTTTAAGGGCATCAAGACCCATGATCACAAAGGATATCAAGACTATCCAGTATATGAGATTTCCCACCAGCCATGAAACAGGTTCCTTTATCCCGGCTTTCTGGAGCATTTGTGTCAGACCGACCTTCTCCAGGAGACTGTCCATTTTCAACAATCTGGACAAGCGGCTGATTATCGCCCTCAGAAACGATGCGATGAGAACACCAATACATATTAAGATCGCACTTATAATGAGATCCGGAAGAAATCCCGCGATCCTGGATACAAACTTTTCAAGCGGTTCTATAAAAACATTTTCCATGATTCCCCCCTTCAATCCCACCTTTCAATGAGATACGGTTTTAATTTCTCAAACGCGATACAGAGTACTTCAAGTCTATGCTCTACCTCAAGGGCATTACTCTCCGCCATCTCCTGCACAAGAGAGGCGACCTTGCCCAGATAGAGAGGCGTTAAGGTCTTAAGAATATGATCAACGCTCATAACTTTTTTATGACATGCGATCGCATAGTCGTAGATCACCCTGGCCCAGAGATCATCTCTGAAGGTAAAATGGTCAGATGAAGATATTTCGATCAGCTCATTCATGCTCTCAACAGACAGGATATCTTTTAACAGGTCACCCAGCTCCTTAATGCCAAGGCCGAACATCTCGATCATGCGGTCCACATTAACATTGACCGGTTCCAGGCCCACAGAGAATTCAAATCCGAAAAGCGGCACAGGCGTTGTCGACCTGACCTCTTTCCATGTATCAGAATATTCCTCCATCAGCATGAACAGGGCGTTTACGACCTGGGTCAGCATCGCCGACAGATCGGATGAAGGGTCCTTGGCAGCATGTATCTTTGCTCCGAGAAATGACTGGCATACCTTGAAATCGTTTGCCACCGCAGTGGTGGTCATCCAGATGTCAATGCCGAAACGCGCCACATCGGTCTCCCATACATCTTTCGTCAGGTAGAACCCGGCCAGCTTCCCTGACAAACCGAAGTCCCCGCCTATGGGCTGTCTGATATGTCTGCCGTAAAGTGCTCTCGTAACCGGGTAAATAATACTGTTTGTGATCGTGCCGTCATATTTATGGCGCAGATAGTAGGGAGTGACAAAATCAAATCCCCGGTTCAGTACAGGGCGGATCAGGAGGTCGATCCATTCCGGGGTAATGCTTCTCAGGTCTGAATCAACTACTGCACAGGCCTTTACGCCGAGATCCTTCGCTATCTGAAAGATAGTCCTGAAGGCGCTGCCCTTGCCGGGAATACCGTGGTAGGGAGTGACTATCTTTGAAAGCAGGTTCTGACGCTGGTCAATGAGGAGGGGCTGGAAATCGTCTATAACGGTCTTCTCCACGATCTCATGAGTGTTGTCTGTGGAGCCTCCGTCCGAATTGACAAGGATGGCTTTCTGGTCAGGAAAGTATTTTGCAAAGCCTGCCTGCACCGCCCTGACAACGTGTCCGATCGTGCCAGCATTGTTGAAGCTCGGGATGCCCACAAGGATATCGGCTTCCCCGATATCAGCGAGCTTCCCGGTTACTTCCCCTCTTAATATGACGCCTTCTATATTACACCTCCTGCAAGGTGAAGAAGATCACACGGTTTGTGTGATCTTTATCAAGAAAAATATTAGTGTCCTATTCATTGTCTTTTTCTACCGCCTCAAGCAGATGCTGATAGATATCGGGGATACTGTAGGCAACGCGGTTCCATGAGGGGATCAACGGCGCTTCAGCCGGCCCGCGGCTCTGTTCCCAGGCTGTCCAGAGAAGCCCCCTGAACTTCTTTACCGTCAGTTCCTCCTGGTAACGGTCATACACCAGATTGTTCATTTCCGCGTCGTCTCCGTAACATTTAACATATATCAGGGCATTATCGTAATATGTATGCAGCATCATGTCCACAAAAGAATCATCCATTGCTATTCCATGGGCCCTCATATAATGGAGATAGAACTTTGCAATATCCACCAGCATCCTCGAAAGTCCTTTCGAAGAATCATCAAATGATAATTCCTGATGCCTGTGCTCGTAATTCGAGACGAGGTCCGACTGGGCGATCTTCCTGTTCATAACGCGGTGGTAGACCTCGGACAGGGTTGATACCTCAAGGGACCAGTCATAGGCGATATTGATCTCCCTTCCAAGCCGTGCGGTAAAGCTGAACTCTCCGGAAAGGGGATATTTAAAGCTCCTGTGATAGGCAAAGAACCTGGCAAGTTCATTGTACCCCCGTTCGTACATGACATTCATCATTGCGTCAACAAAGGGCGTGATAAAGAGTCTCGTGACCCTGCCCTTCATTGCCCGTTCAGAGGGAGAGATACGCATATAATATCCCTTGCAGAACTCATAGTCTGTGTGGGGATTGGCGGTGGGTTCGATCAGACGGCCAAGCAGAATACGGTCATAGGTCACAATATCACAGTCATGAAGGGCGATGACATCGGTATCTCTCCTGGCAAGGATATATCCAAGGGTGATCCAGACTGACTGGCCTTTGCCCTGCACCCCGGTCAGGATGTCCTTCTCACTGATACGCTGAAAAACCTGCTGTACACGCGGACCGTTCACCCATACAACAGAGACACGCCGCCTGGATGTGCGAAGAGTGCCGAAATATTCCTTTGCCTCATGGAACTTCTGTTCATCTTCCGTACCGTTGAAAGCAATGACCACATTTTTCAGATATTTTACTTTACGTATCTTCTCAACTATCCTGTTCAGTACTTCCCGGTTTTCGAGTTCGTTAGCATGACATGGCAGGAGCAGGCTTATCCTCGTCTTTCGTGCATAATTTTCAAGTCTCTCTTCCAGATTGATCAAATACTCGTTTATGTCAAATGCCCTGTAGAGATCGTGAAAGGTGGTGATCGTACCTTCCTGATGAAAATCAGCCATACTTACCCCCCACGCTATATAATGATTTATTACACGGTCATACGTATAAGAGCAATTATATAATGAATTCTGAGGATGAACAAATTTATTTTGTGTTTTATTTTTTTATGCGGTGCCGGCAAGCTGGTTTACCTGATTTATGGGCCGCTCATCCTTCCCGCCTGAACACAACTATCCCCAGAGGAGGGAGCGTCAGCAAAACTGAATTGTATCTTTTATTACAGACAACAGGGACCGAATCAACCCCGCCGAAATTGCCCTGACCGCTTCCGCCGTATTCCCTGGCATCACTGTTTAATATCTCTTTCCAGCAGCCGCTTTTTGGAACACCGACCCTGTAACTGTGTCTCGGCAGCGGTGTCATGTTGCATACGACAAGCATCAGGTCGTCTTTTGACCTGTCCTTTCTCACGAAACTGATCACGCTCTCTTCCGAGTCACTGGTGTCTATCCACTCAAATCCTTCAGCCTCGAAGTCCCTCTCATAAAGCGCGGGCTCTGAAGCGAGAAACAGGTTCAGGTCCCTCACCCAGCGCCTCAGCTCGAAATGGCGGGGATCTTTCATGAGCTGCCAGTGGAGGCCCTCTTCGTGATACCACTCCTGCTGCTGACCGAACTCACACCCCATAAAGATCAGCTTCTTGCCCGGATGACAATACATATAACCGAACAGGAGTCTGAGGTTTGCGAATTTCTGCCATTCATCACCGGGCATTTTTTCGATCAGCGAACCCTTTCCATACACGACCTCATCGTGTGAAAGTGAGAGCATAAAATTTTCATGGAAGGCGTAGACCAGGCTGAACGTGAGCTTGTTGTGGTTAAACTTGCGGTAGAGCGGATCACTCGAAAAATACCCCAGGGTATCATGCATCCACCCCATATTCCATTTCATGCCGAAGCCGAGCCCGCCGACATAAGCAGGTCTTGATACCATGGGCCATGAGGTTGATTCCTCTGCTATTGTCTGCACATCAGGATACTTTTCATATATCGCTTCATTCAGCTTTCTGAGAAAGCTGATCGCCTCAACATTTTCTCTCCCCCCGTACTCGTTCGGGATCCACTCCCCTTCTTTCCTGCCATAGTCGAGGTACAGCATGGAAGCCACGGCATCGACCCTGAGACCGTCAGCGTGATACTTTTCGAGCCAGAACAGAGCGCTGTTCAACAGAAAGTTGCGCACCTCATTCCTTCCGTAATTGAATATATAACTTTTCCAGTCCGGATGATATCCCTGTTTCGGGTCTTCATGTTCATAAAGATAGGTGCCGTCAAAGAAAACAAGCCCGTGTATATCATCGGGGAAATGCGACGGCACCCAGTCGAGTATCACTCCTATTCCCTTTTGGTGAAGATGGTCGATCAGGTACATAAGGTCCTGCGGCGTGCCGTAGCGGCTTGTGGGAGCAAAATACCCTGTGCACTGATATCCCCACGAACCATAAAAAGGGTGTTCCATGACCGGCATGAATTCAACATGAGTGAATCCCATATCATTCACATAATCTGCAAGCTTCGAGGCGATCTCTCGATATGTGAGAAATTCTCCGGCATCATCCGGATCCCTTTGCCAGGAGCCAAGGTGGATCTCATACACAGACATCGGGGAATCAAGGGCATTATTTGTCTTCCGGTCTTTTAACCACACGGAATCGTTCCAGTCGTATGCCATATCCCATACAATAGAACATGTGTCAGGCGGCACCTGCCAGGAGAAGGCAAAGGGGTCTCCTTTATCCGCTCTATAGCCCTTGAATTTCGATCTGATATGATATTTATACAATGAACCATGCCCGCCCCCCGGGATGAACCCTTCAAAGATGCCTGAACCGTCCCCCCGGTTCTTTAAAAAATGAGCATCAGGATCCCATCCGTTGAAATCGCTGATCACAGACACGTTAGCGGCATTCGGGGCCCAGACCGCAAAATACGTTCCCCTGCCTCCGTCAACCTCCATTATGTGGGAGCCCAGCTTGTCATAGAGCGAAAGATGTCTCCCTTCCTTAAAAAGATAAATATCGTATTCAGTAAAACGGCTGACGTTATGTATGACAATTTCCCGGGCCACGTTCAACTCCTTTATCAATACTGTTAACTCAACAGCAGCAGCAGCAGCTATAGTTTATTCAGACCTTCACCCAAAATAGTTCTTATCCCTCTAAAAGGAATTATGATCCAGTCGGGTCTGTGGTTCAGTTCATATCCGAGTTCATAAACAGCCTTCTCCAGGAGAAATACCTGAAGAAGTGTCTCAAGGTCGCCGCTGTCTTTAGGAACAAAACCCGCATTTCCCGCAGTCCTGACGTATGCTTCGAGAAAGGTCCTGCTGACGCACCTGTACCAGATATCAAGCCACGGCTCGAGCTCGGACGCATCTTCCGGACGCAGGGAGAGATGATTGAAATATTCAGCATGAACAGCGTAATGAAAAGACCTGATCATGCCCGCAACATCAACTATCGGCGACCGCTTCAGTTTTCTTTCACTCAGGGTACGGGCAGGTTCACCTTCGTAGTCAATGATAATAAAATCCTTTCCGGTATAAAGCACCTGTCCCAGATGGTAGTCGCCATGTATCCTGGTCTTTGTAACAGGGATCTTTTTCTTCAGGATCTTCTCATAATATTTAATAATGTCCTTTCCCGATTCATATATCTGCCTGCCTTCCTCTTTGAGGTCATCCGGAAGTTTTTTAAGGTTCTTTCCAAACTGCTCATACACCTTTCTGGTCAGACTTCTCATGGACTGGTAGACGGAACGCTGATAAAGCAGTGAAAAAGGCTCAGGGGTAAATGAGGGGTCAGACTCATCGGAAGAAAGCGCGACATGAAGCTCGGCAGTCCTCTCTCCGAGCAGACGGGCCATTTCAAGATAGACCCCGCCTATCAGGTCGATTATCTCATGAGGCACCGCGGTGTCGCCTGTATTGAATATTGATATGTCAGCGGCAAGAACACTTTTAAGCTCCTTCTTTCTTGAGAGTACCCTGTCAAA
The DNA here is from genome assembly GCA_965603765.1 of uncultured bacterium. Classification (GTDB taxonomy): domain Bacteria; phylum Nitrospirota; class Thermodesulfovibrionia; order UBA6902; family UBA6902; genus CBFDEG01. The sequence goes on from CBFDEG010000106.1 coordinate 6,355, forward strand.
AAAGTGTTTTATCGCGTCCAGGGTATAGTTCCATGTATCTCCCTGATTCGCGGCAAGCCCCTGAAGCATGCCGACAACATACGTTTCAGAGTCCCGGTTCCTGTACTCAATTGCCCCGGCAAAGGGCGGCAGATTCGTAAACCTGGTCTTTTCCGTCAGGAACCTGGAGACCTCAAGATCAGGATTTATACCTTCATCAAGCTTCCTGTAAAGCTTGAAGAAATAACGGTCTTCATATATAAGAGATGTGTTGCTATGCTCCGCCTTCAGCACTTTTGAATCCGGAGTAGTTCCCGCCGCGCCGAGAAGCCGCCTGAACATCTTTCCGGGATAGAAATGCAGGTCGCCCTCCAGGCCTTTCAGTTTCCTCCTGCGCCTGATCATTTCAAATATCCTGTCACGGGACCACTTATTATAAAGACTGTCGTAGAGAATGCCCTCTTCGTTGTCAACAAAAAGACGGGCAACAACAGCATGAGACGATTCTTCAAGTATTTTTTCCGCCTTCACCCTGAGGCGGTCACTGTCGGATCCTGCATCTGTCGCTGAGATCTCCTCTTCTACTCCGCCGATCCTGTAAAGCAGAAATGACAGAGGCAGTGAATATGTCTCAGCAGGTCCCTCGCTGTATTTCACTCGTATGAACAGAAGAAATGCGAATGATGTTCCCTTCTGCAGAGATATCTTTTCGATTATATTAACCTGCCTGATGGTTCTGGCCTTGCCGCCAAACCACCTGCACTGTTTAATGTAGGCGGGCAGTACCTTCCGCTCAAGCTTCTCAAGGGCCCTGCCCTCAAAGATACTTTCCCAGGCGCCGCTTATATGCAGCTCGGGCAGACCGGAGGTATCAGCAGATACGGGTTCCTTCTTCAGCTCAAACATATAATAACCATAGGGAGAAAAGGTCAGGGGGTAGAGCGTCTCTTTTATAATGGAGAACGCGTTATGGCTGAAGACCTCTTCCGGGAAATAACCTGCGAATTTTGAAAGGTCAAGTTCAACTGTCTGGGCATACTTGGACAAATTGGCGGCAACGAAAACAATTTCATCTTCGTGCTTACGGATAAAAGCAATGATCTTGGAATTCTCGGGAGTAATAAATTCCAGACTTCCACGGCTTAAGGCCTTGTATCGTTTTCTGACAGCGATGGTATTCTTCATCCACCATAGCAGTGATGCTGAACTGCCCTGCTGGTTTTCTACATTCACCGCCTCGTAATGATACTCAGGATCAATGATCACCGGCAGGTACAATTTCTGCGGATTGGCCCTTGAAAAACCCGCATTGCGATCAGTGCTCCACTGCATGGGTGTCCTCACGCCGTCGCGGTCGCCGAGATAGTAATTGTCTCCCATTCCGATCTCGTCGCCGTAGTATATGACCGGTGTCCCGGGCATTGAGAAAAGCAGCACATTCATTAATTCTATCTTCCGCCTGTGATTACCAAGAAGGGGCGCCAGACGCCTGCGGATACCAAGATTGATACGCGCGTTCGCGTCTTTGGCATATAACCGGTACATGTAGTCCCTCTCTTCATCGGTCACCATTTCAAGGGTAAGCTCATCATGGTTTCTCAGGAACATTGCCCATTGGCAGGAATTGTGAATGGCAGGGGTCTGTTCAAGAATATCCATGATCGGAAAACGGTCCGCCATCTGAACAGCCATGAACATTCTGGGCATCAGGGGAAAGTGAAACGCCATATGGCACATGTCACCGTCCCCGAAATATGCGACAGCGTCCTCCGGCCACTGATTGGCCTCCGCAAGAAACATCTTGTTCCTGTGTCTTCCGTCAAGATATTTTCTCAACTTTCTCAGAACGTCATATGTCTCGGGCAGGTTCTCGCAGTTCGTCCCCTCTTTTTCATACAGGTAGGGAATTGCATCAAGACGCATGCCGTCTATCCCCATTTCGAACCAGAAATCCAGCGCCTTCTGCATTGCCTTCATGAGGTTGGGGCTCTCAAAGTTCAGGTCCGGCTGATGCGAATAAAATCTGTGCCAGTAATACTGTTTTGCCACCGGGTCCCATGACCAGTTGGAGGGTTCAAAGTCCTTGAAAATGATGCGGGCATCCCGGTATTTTTCGGTTGTGTCATTCCAGACATAATAGTTTCTGGCTGCTGAGCCGGGTTTGGCCTTTCTTGCCCTCTGGAACCAGGCATGCTGATCGGATGTATGGTTCAGCACGAACTCTGTTATGACCCGTATCCCCCGCTTATGTGCCTCACGCAGAAAGTCCTTGAAGTCCCGCAGGGACCCGTACCGGGGATTAACATTAAAATAGTCAGCAATGTCATAGCCGTCATCCTTTAAGGGAGAGGGATAAAAAGGGAGCAGCCATATGGCCGTGATCCCGAGATCGGAAAGGTAGTCCAGTTTTTTGATAAGCCCCCTGAAATCAC
>CBFDEG010000107.1:0-8736 GCA_965603765.1 uncultured bacterium
CCAGTATAACCGAGGCAACAAGGGGTACCACCAGTAAGATAAGAAGTATCATGACAGACCTTCTGTATCTGTAATGATGTTTGCCGTTCTGTATTGATATATATTATTCATAATAAATTTCAATCCTCTTCTTTGAGTCTTGCCATCTGCTCTACGTCCAGACTGTCAAATGTTGTATTGATATGAAAAAAGAATATCCCGAATATAAATGCGGCGATCAGGACATCAAGCGCGACACCCAGTTCCACCACAAGCGGCATTCCGTATGTTGCGCTGGTTGCGGCAAAGAAGAGACCGTTCTCCATCGCAAGAAAGCCGATTATCTGGGTAACGGCATGTTTCCTGGTTATCATCATCAGCAGTCCTATCATGACGGTTGCCAGAGCAACTGCAAGCGTGGAACGCGTGACAAGAGTGGAAAGTTCCCTGACCGGGGCTGTCAGATGATATGAGAATATGACGATAGCCACGCCCATAAGCATGATCAGCGGGACATTAACAACGATCTCCACCTGCCGGTGAATTTTAAGGCGGCGGATGAGCATATGTAAAATATAGGGCAGAAGAATGACCTTTAACCCGAGTGTCAGGGCAGAAGATATATAAAGATGATGTTTGTCCACCACGAAACCAACAACAGCAGTATTGAGAGAAAGGAAAAACCCCTGCCATGCGAAAAGGTGTACAAGCCCGTATATCCTGCGCTGCATGAGCATGCCGAAGGCCGTTAGAAGTACAAAGGCCGCAAGAAAACTGTTTAACTGTACTGCGATTTCTGTATCCATATCACTCCAGAATAAAATAGGACAACATACCGAGTGTTGCCAGTAAAAATGCAGACCCGAGAAATTCGGTCAGACGAAATAATCTTACCTTTGCAAAACCTGTCTCAATTATAACCAGGACAATTCCTGCAGAAAGAAGCTTTAAGGCCATGATCCCAAATGCAGCTAAGATGTTGATTGCTCCGGCTGAATCCGCAATCCCCCATGGAGCGAAGGTCGCGATACCGATAGTGAAAAATAGAAATAGTTTCATCATGCCTGCCCATTCGATTAGTGCAAGGTGTCTTCCTGAATATTCCAGTATCATGGCCTCATGGATCATTGTGAGTTCGAGGTGAGTGGATGGATTGTCCACCGGTATCCTGCCGGTTTCAGCTAAAGCTATTAATACAAAGGCGATCAGCGCGAATCCGAGTGAAGGCCGTAAAATAGTGCCTCCGCTGTAGATTGCTTCCACCATATGTGACAGGGATGTTGATTTTGTGGCCAGGGATACGGTGAATATTGCCATAAGCATTGCTGGTTCCGCCAGTGATGCTATGGTCATTTCCCGGCTGGACCCCATACCGCCGAAGGCTGTTCCAATGTCCATTCCAGCCAGAGCGGTGAAAAAACGCCCGATTGCAAACAGCGCAACAAGCACAATAACGTCCGCGTGGGCAGTCGGCAGAACAGCCAGCATAGGGACGATCCCGGCGGCAAGAACCATGGTGCTGAATAAGAGATACGGGGTAAAGCGGAATATCCATGACGCGTTATCAGCCAACAGAACTTCTTTCGAGAATAATTTCGCAATGTCTCTGTAAGGCTGAAACAGGCCGGCTGATGTGCGTCCCTGCGACCAGCATTTCAGCATTTTCACCCATCCTGTAAAGGCGGGCGCGCATGCAATGAGAATTGCTATCTGAATGATCTGTATAGTTAATCCGTATAGTTTCATGAAAGTTTCATTGTGAAAATAGTAAAAGCGCTATAATCGTTAAAAAAGAATATATAAGATACGTCTGAATGCGTCCATGCTGTAGTTTGCCGGTTTTGCGTGATATCCAGAAACTGACCTGTATGATCGGCTTATAGATCCAGCCCCATAAATGGTCCCTGACACGCAGAAAATAAGTAAACCTTGCTGGGAAAATATCGTGTTCGGCCCGGGGGACAAGTTTTATACGTTCTTTTATATCAAACAGAGAGCTGAATATTCTGCGTATCGGCATTGAAAAAGATGTGGAATTGTACTGCATCCTCTGTGTTAGCTTTTCAAATCCGCAGTCCCATATCGGGGTCCTGTGTATGGCGCCGGGCTTGATGTGCAGGACAGCATACACCACAGCCAGTGCAAGTAATATGCCCAGAAAGACTATCGCGCCTGAATATGATGCCCTCTCGTGCGCAACCGGTGTCAGCCACAGCCATCCGTATGAGCCGGATGATGTATCGATATTTGCCCCTACCACCTGCTGTGAGACCGCACTCATCCATTTTATGAAAAAGTTGGGCAGCACTCCCAGGACAAGGCATGCAAGCGCGGAGAGAATCATCCCTGACCGCATGAACCAGTCAGCCTCCTGGACACGCGGCATATGCTTTCCCCTCCAGTGCCCCTGGAAAGTGACCCCGAAGGCCTTCACAAAGCAGGCTGCCGCAAGCGCTCCGGTTAAGGCCAGAAGTGAGGCGCCAAGCGGGATAAGTAATTTCAGCAATGGACTGGGTAAGGCCGGAGAAAGTAAAAATGCCTGGAACATAAGCCATTCCGACACAAAACCGTTAAAAGGGGGTAGTGCGGAAATGGAGATACAGCCGACAAGAAAAAGCGCCGCTGTCCATGGCATCCGGTGAATGAGTCCGCCCATTTTCTCCATATTACGTTCTTTGGTAGCGTGAAGCACACTGCCTGCTCCCATGAACAGCAGTCCCTTGAACATTGCATGGTTCATTGCATGATAAAGCCCCGCGATGAGCGCAAGGGCAGCCAGTAAAGGAAGCTCAAAGGAAGTGAATATCATTGAGGTGCCTGTGCCGATCAGTATAATACCGACATTTTCTACGCTGGAATAGGCAAGCAGGCGTTTGAGATCATTCTGAATTAATGCGAAAAGTACTCCTGACACAGCTGTTATCAGTCCGAAGATTAATATAATGGCCCCCCACCACCAGGGAAAAGAGCCGATGAGATCGAAGGTCACACGTATGATGCCGTAAATAGCGGTCTTTAGCATCACACCGCTCATCAGCGCTGAAACATTGGAAGGTGCAACTGGATGGGCCTCAGGCAGCCAGACATGCAGGGGAACAACACCGGCCTTTGCGGCAAATCCGAAAAATGCGAGCAAAAAGGCAGCGGTGGCCCACTGGACCGGATACTGCGCCTGGCGCATTGCATCAAATGTGTAGCCGTTAAAACTTTCAAATCCTGTGGCAAGCCCCGCCATTATCCCGAAGGACAAAAGGATTGCCATTGCCCCAACATGCGCAATGACCAGATAGAGAAAGGCCGCCCGTCTGTTTTCGAGGCGTTCATCTTCAAAGATCACCAGGAAGTATGAAGCTGCTGCCATGACTTCCCAGGATATCATAAAGAACAGTGCATCGTCAGCCAGCACGACCATAATCATTCCTGCAAGAAAAAGCGAATAAAAAATTACAAGGCTTGTTACAGACCTGCGTCCCAGATATCCCTTGATATACCCTATTGAATACAATGATACAAAAAAGGAAAGCAGACAAATTATAGTGATGAAGAAACCCGCAAGCGGATCGACACAAAGGTGAAAGGGCAGGTCCGGTAATCCAATGGGCAAGATCATTTTATCTGTAATTCCATTGTTCACAGCCCAGACCCCGCCTGTTAAGCCTGCTAAAGATGCGGCTGAATTCAGCACAAAGCATGTATTGATCAATAGCCGCTGATTGCTTTTTAAAAGCGGTGCGACTGCCGTGAACCCTAATAACAGCAGTACAGACCAGGCGATCAATTCAAGCGGCCCTGAGATCACTTTACTCTCCGTAAAAATTTAATGTCAGTTATCGTAAAAGATCCGGGACCGGGGACTGAAAGGGTATAGGTGTACGCCTTCTCTTTCGAAACGTAGATCTTGTAGAAATATGTACCCGAAAGGCAAAATAAAACACAAAAATAAGAAATAACAGAGAAAATCATTTTTATAATAAATAAAGCTACATATTATAATTCAGATACGGGGATAAAATCAATAAATATTATTGAAAGATCCGGAAGATCCAGTGGACTTACGGAGTTATTTCTTTGTTCTGCACCCCAGGTATGTAAGAAACTCATTCTTATTGCCTTTCTTCGCAAGGTCGTTCCACTTATCGACCTTGTTGCAGTATGACTCGTATTCCTTTTGGGCCATTGAGGCAGTTGCACTGTAATTCTCAAAAGAACGGCCTTTGCCCTTTGAACGGCTGCAGTCAATGAAGCCGTCTTTAATTACATTAGAAAGTTCGACTGATTCAAGCTTTGCGTCATTATTGATGATCGGGTCAAGCGGGAAAAGGTGACACGCCAATGGACGTGCTTCATAGGCAGTGCAGCTGTTGTCATCCGAAAGGAACATGCAGTTCCCGTTTCTTTTCTTGGGCAGGCCTATCAATCTTTTTCCATAAGAAAGATGGACCCATTCATGTTCATCTTTACTGTCAAGATCGGACGGGCCGTAAAGTGTCACAAGCTTGTCAGCTGTGAGTTTTGTATGTTTGACCAGTCTTTTTATGTCATGGTGTGTAAGTTCAATGAAAGGGTCACGGCAGCAGTTGCCGCATTGAGAACATTCAGTTTTGAGCAGTTCCGAGTTTTTCTTTTTTTCAGTCACTTATATTTCTCCTGTAATAATGTTTATGAAGTTTATAAAGCATACCTGAAACAGTCTCTTTTTTTCCTCTTCTGTCTGAAACCATTTGACATGGCAAAGCTTACATGATAAAAGAAATTAACTGTTTATCTATATCTCACCGGCAACAATCAAGATTATGCTAAACGATGATAACAAGAGAACATGGTTGTGGGGACTTCTTTTAGGATGTCCTATGAGGATGTCCCTTGATACCTGTCCTGTACAGAAATACAGGACACTGCCGATAAAGGAACGCCTGCAGTTCGTTAATGCCATGGATTATGAGGAAATGAATTTTATTATAGAGAACCATGAAAAATGTCTGCGTAAAAGGGAAGGGCGGGCTTAGGGCCGTTCTATTCTTTTATTTTTTCCTGCCACTCTTTTGCCTTTGCCATTATCTTTTCTTCATCCAGTGTGGTGGGTCTGCCGTTGTCTATGACTATCTTCCCGTTTACCATGACAGTTTCTATGTCTGAAGAATGCATGCTGTAGACGATGTGCGAGTAGATGTCGTAGATAGGTGTGAGGTGGGGTTTGTCGAGGTTTGCTATCACAAGGTCCGCTTTTTTGCCGGACCTGATAGAGCCTGTTATGTCTCCAAGCCCGAGAATGTCAGCGCCGTTCCTGGTGGCCATAAGAAGGGCGGTCCTGCTGTTGATCACTGTTGGATCTGATGAAGCAGCTTTGTGGATCTTTGCCGCCATTGACATCTCGCTTAGTATGCTGAGGTTATTGTTGCTCGCGGCGCCGTCTGTTCCCAGCGCAACCTTTACGCCTGCATTGAGGAGTTTCGGCACCGGTGCGATGCCGGATGCGAGCTTGAGGTTGCTTTCTATGCAATGCGATACACCGGATTTTCTTTCAGCAAGGATTTCGATGTCTTTGTCAGTGAGCCAGACACAATGGACAGCGATAAAGCGCTCTGTGAGCAATCCTATTGAATCAAGGTGTTCGATCGGGGTTTTTCCGTAACGTTCCCGGATCTGTGATATCTCGAACTCTGTCTCTGCAACATGTGTATGGATCGGCACGTTGTATTTTTCCGATATCTCATTTGACCTCTGGTAGTTTTCGGGACTGCAGGTATATGTAGCGTGCGGTGCGATACATGGCGTGATCAGCTCATTGTCCCTGAACTCATTGATGAGGTTTTCAGCGTTCGTGAAATAATCCTCTACCGAAGAAGCATAGCCGGTGAATGGAAAATCAATCACTCCTGCACCGAGCACGCCCCTCATGCCTATCTTTGATACCTTTCTGGCGGCTGCTGACTGAAAGAAATATTGATCAGTGTAGGTGGTTACACCGGCCCTGAGCATTTCGAGACAGGCGAGGCTGACCGCATCCTCAACGAACCCGGCTGACATCCATTTGCCTTCAGCCGGCCAGATATGCTTTTCGAGCCAGTCATGGAGCGGGAGGTCATCAGCAAGCCCTCTGAAGTAGACCATCGCTGCGTGTGTATGGGTATTGATGAGTCCGGGGAATATGACCCTGTTCTTTCCCTCAATAATATTGTCGGAACTGTATTTTGATGAAATGTCCTGGAATGTGCCAACGTCGGAAATTGTATCTGCAGTGACTGCAACGGCCCCGTCAGTTATTACTGAAAGGTCGCCTTCCATTGTGAGAAGATAATCCGCCTTAAGGATATAGTCGGCTTTCTGCATGGTTATTCCCCCTGTTTGTCCCTGAAATTAAAAAGGGCGTATTTTCATACGCCCTTATATTCTAACGCTAATGCAGGGGCATATTGCAATATGCCCTTATGTTTATGTTCTTTTGATCAGTTCTTCAGCTATCTGGACAGCGTTAAGGGCCGCACCTTTTCTGAGGTTGTCAGCGGTGATCCAGATGTTCAGGCCGTTCTCAATTGTGTGGTCCTCTCTTATTCTGCCGACATACACTTCATCTTTGTCAGCCGTGATCGTCTGGAGAGGGTATATGTTCTTTTCCGGTGCATCGTATACAAGCACACCGGGCGCAGTTGCGAACAGGGCCCTTGCCTCATTTGCTGTCAGCTTTTTCTCTGTCTCAATATTAATGGATTCAGAGTGTCCCCTGAATACAGGCACTCTGACAGTTGTTGCTGTGACCTTTACTGAATCATCGCCCAGGATCTTTTTGGTCTCATCTACCATTTTGATCTCTTCTTTCGTGTAGCCGTCTTCCATGAAGACATCAATGTGAGGCAGACAGTTGAACGCTATCTGGTGCGGATATACTTTTGCCTCGATGTCCCTGAAGTTGAGCATGTCGGTTGTCTGATTCATCAGTTCTTCGATTGCCTTTTTCCCTGTGCCGGACACAGACTGAAAGGTCGTCACAACAACCCTTTTAATCTTTGCGGCATCATGTATAGGCTTAAGTGCAACGACCATCTGAATTGTTGAACAGTTGGGGTTTGCAATAATACCTTTATGCCAGCTCAGGTCATCCGGATTCACTTCCGGAACGACCAGAGGTATCTCAGGATCCATCCTCCAGGCGCTGGAGTTATCAATCACAACACAGCCTGCCTTTGCAGCTGCCGGCGCAAATTCCTTGCTCCTGTCACCGCCTGCTGAGAAAAGGGCTATATCTATACCCTCAAACACCTTGTCCGTAAGGACTTCAACTTTTGTTGCTTTTCCGTTGAAGTTAAAAGCTCTTCCCTCTGAACGTTCTGAAGCGAACAGTCTCAAATTTTCAACAGGAAATTTGCGTTCTTCCAGAATCGATATCATTTCATTACCTACTGCTCCGGTAGCGCCTACAACAGCAACAATATATTTGTCTTTCTTCTTAAGCATTCTTCTTTCTCCTATAATTCAGTAACATATTTTGCAACAAGGTCGCCGACCTCTGTTGTGGACATGCCCATATGTCCGGCTGCAAGGCTCTTTACATGTTCTGCGGTCACTTTCATTACTGCCTGTTCAATTAATTTACCTGATCTCTCTTCACCGAGGTATTCAAGCATTACTCCTGCGGCGCATATGGCCGCAAGCGGGTTTATTATATTTTTACCTTTGTATTTCGGCGCTGATCCTCCGATAGGTTCGAACATTGAAACGCCTTCAGGGTTAAGATTGCCTCCTGCGGCTATTCCCATTCCTCCCTGTATCATTGCGCCCAGGTCTGTGATGATGTCGCCGAACATATTGTCAGTGACGATCACATCGAACCATTCAGGGTTTTTCACGAACCACATTGTGATAGCATCCACATGCGCGTAGTCCGCAACGATCTCAGGATATTCAACGGCCACTTCACGAAATGCGCGTTCCCAGAGGTCAAAGGCGAATGTAAGAACATTTGTCTTTCCGCAAAGCGTAAGCTTTCCGATCTTGCCTGCAGCCAGTTCAGCCTCTGTCAGGCCTTTCCATGATTTTTGGCTGTTGCGCTTTTTACAGGCTTCAAATGCAAACCGTATGCAGCGCTCAACGCCTTTTCTTGTATTTATTGAATCCTGTACAGCTATCTCGTCAGGAGTGCCTTTTTTGAGGAAACCTCCTGAACCGGCATAAACACCTTCGGTGTTCTCTCTGATAACGAGAAAATCAATATCCTCAGGCCCTTTATCCTTGATAGGGCATTCAATGCCGGGATACAGCTTTACCGGTCTGTAATTAATGTACTGGTCAAGCCCGAACCGCAATGCGAGAAGGATCTCTTTTTCGAGTATCCCCGGCTTTACGTCAGGGTGACCGATCGCGCCGAGGAATATTGCGTCATGCTTGTTAAGTTCTTCGACTGCATTATCAGGAAGTGTCTCACCTGTTTTGAGGTAACGTTCACCGCCGAAGTCATAAATTTTTGTTTCATATTTGAAGCCTTCACGTTCTGAAGCGGCCTTGAGCACCTTCAGTCCTTCAGCCACAACCTCAGGTCCGGTGCCGTCACCGGGCAGTACAGCAATATTATAAGTTTTTGACATTGCATCTCCTTATTAAAAATAAAACCGTTTTCCGGTAGTCGTCTTGCGTTGTCCGTTTTCTTTTACGGTCACGAAGTACGGTATACGGATAACGGTTATTTGGTGATCCCAACGGGAGTCGAACCCGTGCTTCCGGCGTGAGAGGCCAGCGTCCTAGGCCACTAGACGATGGGACCAA
>CBFDEG010000108.1:0-8674 GCA_965603765.1 uncultured bacterium
CTGATGTTGCTGATGTTGCTGATGTTGCTGATGTTGCTGATGTTGCTGATGTTGCTGATGTTGCGGTGTCAGGACTGCCGAGCATCTTCATGATATTGTCTATGGATGTCATGCCCTTTACAAACGATGTCCTTAAGAGCCCCAGTTCCAGGGTATATCTTGGGTTTATGGCGTTTCTGACCTCACCTTCGAGCTTAAGCATCTCGGTAAGGAGCAGGGTGAGCTGTTCTATATTTACATCAGCTGAAATGTCCCGGAGGGCCTGTGTCTCTTCTGCTGAGAACTCAAGCAGGCCTTCGGCGTCAGTGGTTATTTTCACTACCGCAATATTCCTGAAATATTCTACAAGCGCCTTGGTCAGCTGTCTCAGGTCGCTTCCCCGGTCTGTCAGTTCTTTTATTATTGTCAGCGTGTTTGATATGTCTCCGCTGAGGATGTTTTTTGAGAGGTTTGTGATTGTCTCTGTTTCCGGAAGCCCGAGAAGTCCCTGAAGTTCCTTGCCGGTTATTTCATCGCTGAATGAGCAGGCCTGGTCCAGAAGGGTGAGAGAGTCCCTCATGCTTCCGTCTGCTGCCTTTGCTATCATTTCGAGCGCGCTGTCCTGGATATTGATCCCTTCAGTATCGGTAATCTTCTTGAGATGGCCTTTTATCTCAGCCTTTGAGACCCTTCTGAATGAGTGGTGCTGACACCTTGATAGTATTGTAGAGGGTATCTTCTTTGCCTCTGTTGTCGCGAATATAAATACCACATGCTCGGGCGGCTCCTCAAGAGTCTTGAGCAGGGCGTTAAAAGCCGCGGTGCTCAGCATGTGCACTTCATCGATGATGTATATCTTGTACTTTCCGCCTGACGGTGCGTATTTGACTGCCTCTCTTAACTCTCTTATGGAATCAACGCTTGTGTTTGATGCGCCGTCGATCTCCATCACATCAACTGATGAACCGGAGGTTATAGATTCACAGCTTGCGCATTTGCCGCATGGTTCGCTGCCAGCCCTTTCTGTGCAGTTAAGGGCCTTTGCCAGTATCCGGGCAGAAGAGGTCTTTCCAACGCCCCTCGGCCCTGAAAATAGATAAGCATGGACTATTTTATTGCTTGAGATAGCATTCTTGAATGTCTTGACAACAGATTCCTGTCCGACAAGGTCATCAAAGTTTTGGGGGCGCCATTTTCTAGCAAGGACTATATAACTCATTTTAAATAAATATCCTTATGATTCTTATTGAAAATGTTCCAACAGTTGCAACCGTTTGAACCGCTTGAACTGTTTGAACGGCTGGAATAGCTGGAACGGAAAATTTTAATGGCCGGTCCTTTAGGAGTTCTGCGGCACACAGAGAAACTATTTACCGTTGCTTCCTTCCGGACCTGGCGGAGTTCACAGCTCGCTGTTGCACAGGGCCCAAAGGCCCGACCAAATCTATTATAAATTATTATCCATGCAATATGTCGGGCATAACAAAATCCCGCATGCTGCAAGCAGTAAACCCAACGTGGTTTACTGGCGGAGAGGGAGGGATTTGAACCCTCGAGACGCTATGAACGCCTACACGATTTCCAATCGTGCTCCTTCGGCCGCTCGGACACCTCTCCAAATAAGACAATTACTAATTACGAATTAAGAGTAAAAAATAACACCATGAAGTTTATAACTTTATGGTCTAAACTTTCAAGTATTGATAAATTCAGCTTATTTTATGAGAACTTATGATTTCTGACATGCTGCTGTAGGGGTGAACGGCCGTTCGCCCCTACGGCCTTGTAAATATTAATGGCGGAGAGGCAGGGATTCGAACCCTGGGTGCCTTTCGGCACAACGGTTTTCGAGACCGCCCCATTCGGCCACTCTGGCACCTCTCCAAAAAGACAATTACTAATTAAGAATTATGAATTACTAATCAAACTACCTTCGTTTCTTAAAAAATTCGCTTAAAATTCGGGCACATTCCTTTTCGAGCACTCCGGGTACGACCTTTATATGATGATTGAATGATGGGTCGTATGCCAGCTGGTATCTGCTGTTCACAGCCCCGAACCTCTCGTCCCTGCATCCGAAGACCAGTCTGCCGAGTCTGGCGTTCAGCATGGCCCCTGTGCACATAATGCATGGCTCTTTGGTCACATAGAGTGTAGCATTATTCAGCCGCCAGTCGCCTGCCTTTGAAGTTGCCTGTCTTATAACATTGACCTCCGCATGCGCTGTCGGGTCATTTTGCGCTTCCTTACTGTTATAAGCTGAGGCAATGACAGTTCCATCCTGTACAATAACAGCCCCCACAGGAACCTCATCAGCATTAAAAGCAGTCTCAGCCTCTTTCAGCGCCAGCCGCATGTAGTATTCATCATTCATCTCGTATTTCCACTTTACTGAGTATCTGAATATTATATGAAATTCAGAGAAATTTAGGTGAATATGAGCCTTTGAATTTGCACTTTCACTTGCATCTTGCCTCAAAAATCCTGTATTCTTTCAATGTTATGTCAATGCTTAAACCTGAAGAACAATTAAAGATAATCAATCGCGGTGTTACTGAAATACTTGTTGAGGGAGAGCTGCTTAAAAAGCTCGAAAGGTCTTATAAGACAGGAACACCCCTTAAAGTAAAGGCCGGTTTTGACCCCACAGCCCCTGATATCCATATCGGGCATACAGTGCTCCTTGAAAAGATGCGCCAGTTCCAGGATCTCGGGCATGAGGTCATATTTATTATCGGTGATTTTACAGGGATGATCGGCGATCCGACAGGAAAATCCGAGATCAGAAAACCATTGACCCGCGAAGAGGTTTTGAAAAACGCAGAGACCTACAAGGAACAGGCTTTCAAGGTCCTTGACCCGGATAAAACGCAGATAAAGTTCAATAATGACTGGGTAGGCAAAATGACCGCTGCTGACCTTATCCATCTTGCCGCTAAACATACGGTTGCACGCATGATGGAGCGGGAGGATTTTAATAAGAGATATAAGGGTAATCAGCCGATAGGTATCCATGAGTTCATGTACCCGCTTATTCAGGGATATGACTCGGTATATCTTAAAGCTGATATCGAGCTTGGCGGCACTGACCAGAAATTCAATATGCTTGTGGGCAGGGAGCTTCAGAAAGAGGACGGTAAAGAGCCTCAGATCGTGATAATGATGCCGCTTTTAGAAGGGCTTGACGGGGTGAACAAGATGTCAAAAAGCCTCGGCAACTATATCGGCATTACCGAGAGTCCAAAGGACATGTTCGGAAAGATAATGTCAACGACCGATGAGCTTATGCTCAGGTATTATGAACTGCTCAGCCATATTACAATAGAAGAGCTTGGACTTATGAAAGAGGGCATTAAGAACGGCTCAATACATCCGATGGTGGCCAAAAAGGCGCTTGGCGTTGAACTGGTCGAAAGATACCATGATACTGAAGCAGCGCTTAAGGCAAGGGAAGAGTTTGAGAACATATTTAAAAATAAAGGTATTCCTGATGATGTTCCTGTTTTTCAGCTAAAGGATGCAGAAGATATCTGGCTTCCCGGACTTATGAAAGAGACTGGTCTTGCAAAAAGCACTGGAGAGGCAATGCGTCTTATCAAGCAGGGCGGTGTAAGCGTTGATACTGAAAAATGGACTGACCCTGACAAAAAACTCACTCCCGGTGATTACCTTCTTAAGGTCGGCAAGAGAAGGTTCTTAAAGATAAATCCCACATAATAAATCCCAAACACCAAATAAATCTTAAATGTATTAGTTGTTTTGGGCATTGTCTGCTTGTTATTTGTAATTAAGTAGTAATTTATTCTCTCCCGAAATCATCATCATAACGGACAATGTCGTCTTCTTCGAGATAGCTTCCCATCTGGACTTCTATGATATGAAGCGGTATCCTTCCTGGGTTTTCGAGCCTGTGGCGTGTGGCTTTCGGTACGAATGTTGATTCGTTTTCTTTGAGAATAATTATGTTATCACCGTTTGTTATCGTTGCTGTGCCCTGCGCGACTATCCAGTGTTCGCTCCTGTGATAATGCATCTGAAGCGACAGTTTTGCGCCCGGATATACAACGATCCTTTTTATCTTGGAGTTTCCGTTTTCTTCTAAAATTGTGTATGTGCCCCATGGACGGTAGACCGTGGCATGCGACTTGTATTCTTTCCTGCCCTCATTTTTCAGGAGTGTAACAATTGATTTGACATCACGGCTGTGCTCAAGGTCGGAGATGAATACTGTATCAGGGGTATCTACCACAACTATATTTTCTATGCCGTTCGTCACGATCAGCCGGCCCTCGCTTCTGATAAAAGAGTTGCGGGTGTTCTGATCTATTACATCACCTTCGATAACATTGTTATTTTTACTTTTCGGCAGAAAGTCATACAGAGATTTCCAGGATCCGATATCGCTCCATCCGAAATCAACCGGAAGCACCACGCCTTTTTTAGTCTTTTCCATTATTGCGTAGTCAAATGATATGTCAGGCAGTTTTTCATAAAGGCTTAGTGGTATGCCCTTGTTCGGAGTCACTATTTTCTTTATCCCCTTGAAAAGGGCCGGTTCATGGGTCTGGAATTCTTTTATTATTACAGAGGCCTTGAAAGCGAACATTCCGCTGTTCCAGTAAAAATTTCCGGCCTTCAGATACTGCTTTGCGGTTTTCTCATCAGGTTTTTCCACAAACCTCTTCACCGCGGATGCGCTGCCATTTGCATTCTTACCGCCTTCTATATAACCATACCCTGTTTCAGGGTATGAGGGTTTTATCCCGAAGGTCACGATCTTACCCTCTTCTGCCACGGTAATTGCCTTTTTCATGCTTTCGTCGAATCCGTCCTTGTCGCTGATAACATGGTCGGAGGGGAATATAAGGATTATTGCGTCTTTTTCGTTTTGGAGTATCGAAAGCACGGCAAGGAGAATGGCGGGCGCTGTATTCCTTCCGCAGGGTTCTGATATCACCTTCCCATCTGAAGGGAGAGCTATCTCTTCAAGGTGTCTTGATACTTCATGAAAATGGTCATCACCGCATACGACCCTGACATTTTCGGGGTCGAGCAAAGGAGAAAGTCTTTTGATGGTGTTCTGTATCAATGAATCATCGCCGGCCAGATTAACAAGCTGTTTCGGGAAAAGTTCTCTTGAGACCGGCCATAATCTTGAACCTGTTCCGCCTGCCAGCAGGACCGGAAATGTTTTTAATCCTTTTGAGGGCATACTATTCTCCTTTTTATGTGTGTAGACGCAATGTTTATGTAGTAGTTGTGAAAAGGATTATTAATCAAGGTATTGCGTATAAATATTATTATATTATTTAATTTGGAGAAGGTCAATTAAATAAAGATAGATTATTAGCTTATATCTCTCCAGCAGGTTTCATTTTCAATGTTGGAGTTGATCAGTTTTGTCAGCTGCTGTTCTGATTTTTTGCCGTTATCATTATAGCTTTCAAGGAAAGCCCTCGGGATCTCGATAATGCACATCTGGTTTTTCTTTATAAGCTGAAACCGGTAAATGAATGTATTAAGGAGATAGTATATACGGTAGATAATTATGGTATGGTCTATCTCTTTTATTTTTTCTTTAATGGCCTCATATGAAGGCACTTTGTCTTCTGTAACGAGCGGGTCAGGGTCGTCCATTGCGCACTCCTCTCAATCTGTAATATATTATATGGTTTCATTTTACCGCTCTTTTATACTTTTGTCACTAAAAAAATAGGGATGCATTTCAGCTGGTTTTCAGGATTTCTAATGCTTTTTTATGCAGCATTTTATTTCCTGAAGCCAGAAGGGGCGTGGACCTGTTAATGCCTGCTTCAATATGGTCTATCTCATGACCTTCGGTGTCAGTAATGATCCCTCCGGCCTCTTTAATTAATAAGTAACCGGCCGCAAAATCAAAGCTTCTTGACGGCACCGGTACAATGAAGGTGCTGACAGCCCCCTGTGCAAGGAAAGCCAGGTCAAGGGCTGTTGAGCCGAAACATCTTGATCTGTTATAAAGTGAGATAAGAGGTAATATACCGGGTATGTCCCTTGCCGGGCTTTGTACTTCGCTGGCTATCACCTTAAATGAGTATTCTTTTTGGGTCTGGATCGTTTTTCCGTTCAGAAATGCCCCCTTGCCTTTGACAGCCCAGAACTCATCTCCGCTTATCAGGTTGATAACATAGCCAAGACGGGTCTGCCCTATCACATCACCGTCTATCAGCGCCATTGATGTTGAAAAGAGCGGAATACCGGTAAATGCGTTCCTGCTTCCGTCTATCGGGTCTGTGAGCAGTTTTGGGCCTCCGCCGTTCAGGTCGAGTCTGCCGTATTCTTCTGAAACTATTGTAAGCGGGATGTTGAGCTTTTCAGCTTCCTCAAAGACGATGTCCTCTGCTTTTTTATCTACGCAGTGTGTTGTATCGCCGCTGGCTCCTTTGCCTAAGTCAGGGCCTTTGCGAAGTTCATTCAGGTTTGAGACCATTTCGGCCTTGAGCCTGGCACCAATTTTTTTAAGATCATTAATATCCATATTGGAAAAATTCCAAATCACAAGCACCAACATACAAATAAATCTCAAATACCAAATTTCAAATAAATTCCAAGTTCCAACTCTCAAATGTGTTAGTTGTTTTGGTCATTGTCTGTTTAGTATTTGGAGCTTATTTGTAATTTGTTATTTGGTATTTGTTATTTCTCTTTATTTATGTACGCATTCACCTTTTCAATTTTAAATGAGCCATCATCCAGTACGCCATGGATAAAATTAAATATCAGCTCCCTTTTTTCTTTCGATATCTCGGGATAGAACACGGGATTGGCGACCACAGCCCCTCTGAATGCGTAGAAGGGGGCAGTTACTTCAAGCAGCTCATTGTCGCCTGTTTTATCAAGATAGCTGTTATAGAAAAGGGACAATGCTTCTGAATAGGCGCCCTGAAGTCTGTTGTGATGCTTTATCGAAAAAAAGATATAATTCATTGTCAGCGCGGTCACATCGTCTGCCGCATCACCCCATGGCCCCCTGCTCCTGTCCAGGAGGATGAACTCTTTTGTATTTTTAAACCAGATATTCCCCGGATGAAAGTCCCCATGTACCTGGCAGAGACGTTTCTGTTTTGTCCTGAGTTTTGCCCTCCAGTCAACGCATTTTTTTTCTATGGATGCGATTGCTTCAGGGCTTAAGGTTTCATCCGGATATGTGTCGAACACTCCCATAAGGCATTCGCCATGACCTATGGTGTCCCTCACTTTTCTGAGATACAGTTGTCTGGAATCTTTTTTTACCGTATGGATCTTTGCAAGGTATGTTGTCATGGCCTCTATCCTGTCAATGTCCTCAGCCGTGAGACTCTCTTTTTTCGCCATTGCTTGCAGGTCAATGAAATAGTCCGTCCCTTCGGCCTGTTCCATGAGAAGATAGTACTCTTTCCCGCCACCAATGGACTTTATTGAGCCGTCTTGCATTTCTGAGAGCACATCTACCGCCTTTACATGGTCAGGCAGGTTTTTGAATTCATCAAGGTCGAGTAGGAATACTCCGGCCCGGTCAGCAGGGTAGTCATGTTCCAGCCCTTCAGGGAAAAGACCTTTTATCACATATGACCTCTGGCCTTCTTCTGTCTCTGCTTCAATAAGAAAGCCTGCTCCCTGCACGCCATGGCCAAGCTTTGATATTTCTATCTTTCCGGTATTGCTGCCGAACAGTTCCCGGATATATTTTTCAACATTCTGTTTGTTTATCATATGTATTAATTATATCAAAGAATCTTTTTCAGGTTTTCAGCAATTGTAATGTTCAGCCCTTTCAGTGATGCTATCTCCTCTATGGCGGCCTTTCTTATTGCAGCAACACTGCCGAAATGTTTCAGCAGGAGAAGCCTCCTTTTCTTTCCTATGCCTTCGACTTTTTCGAGCGGAGACTCAAGTAATTTATTTGCGCGGAGTTTCTTGTGGTGCTTCACTGCAAAGCGGTGCGCTTCATCCCTCAATCTCTGGAGCAGGAGGGTCGAGGCCATGAATGGTTCGAGGTAAACGGGTGATCTTCTGCCTAAAAGATATATCCTGTCCGTGTCATGCCGGATGTCAGAGCGTCCGGTGCCCGGTGCAGTGCGTTTTGCCTTTGCTATTGCCGCCAATTCTATCTGTCCGCTGAGCGTGCCTATTGCTGAAAGCCCTGACTGTAACTGTCCCCTGCCTCCGTCAATAAGCAGGAGCTGCGGCAGGGCGCTTTTGTCATCTGTCTGTTGCTCAAGATATCTTTTGACCGTCTCGCCTATCATTGCAAAGTCATTGGGGCCTTTAATTTCTCTGATCTTGAAAAGCCTGTAATCTTTTTTAATAAAACGTCCGTCTTCATATATTACCACGGCCCCGGTTGCTTCTTTGCCGGATATGTTGGATATGTCCACTGTTGCTATTCTTGCGGGGATGGTTTTCAGGTTTAAAATTTTTTTAATTTCCAGAAGGGTCTCATCCACTCTTGTTTCCCTGTGTTTATTGAAGGCGTAGAGGGCGTTGTCTTCAGCCATGCAGAGGACCTTTTGTTCGTGTTTATTCCGCGCGAAAGATAGTTTGACAATATGCCCCTTTTTTTTGAGCAGCCATTCCTGCTGGATGGTCATGTCTGCTTTTACAGGTATGACGATCCTGGGCGGCAGGAGAAGTTCCTTTGAGTAGAACTGCCCGATAAAACCTGCCAGAAGTTCTG
>CBFDEG010000109.1:0-8629 GCA_965603765.1 uncultured bacterium
CGTGCCTTCAGGGATAGTAACAGCGAACTGGACCGTCTTTCCTGTTATCAGCTTATCAAATATCTCAAGGGGGCTCATCGAGGCGCTCAGATTATAGTATCCGGGCTTCAGGTCATTTGCTGAAGCAGTAATCCTGACAAGGAACATAAAAGGCAGGTAGTCTTTGATTATCCCGTTTCTCTCAAGTATATTAAGCGCCCCTGTATAACTGGAGCCGGCAGGTATATCGATCTCCTTGAACTCTTCATCAAACGATACAGGCATTATCAGGTTCGCAAAAAAGAAAACAAAGACAAGGACAGCTATGCCTGCAAACAGGGACATTGTCTGGATATTAAAATAACTTTTTTTCATTTTAACACCTTGAACATTACTCGGCAAACTCAATATTTCTCATAAATATATTGATAGCATGACAGATAAAATCTCAAAAAGCAATTATCTCATTTCTTAATTTTTTCAACATATTAGAAGCAAAGGATCATGTGCAGGGCATTACCTTTGTTATTGGTACATATAAATATATACTTATTTACTTTTCTGCTAATATCTATTTTATTAACTATATATTTGACTTTTCTTTTTGATATATAAATAATAGTAGATATAAGTTGGAATACAGAAAGGAAACATTATGGAATCGGTCCTCCCTCTCTTCAAGGCACTGTCAGACGAAACAAGGCTCAGCATACTCCTGCTTCTTGAAAAGAATGAACTCTGTGTCTGCGATATCGCTGAAACTCTTGACAAGACCCAGCCGAACATATCTTTCCATCTCAGCATGTTAAAAGAAGCCGGCTTAATAACAGACCGAAAAAGCGGGAGATGGACACATTATTCAATTAATGGATCGGACATGTTCAGGAGATTTCTGCTTCTGGGAATTTTTGAAAAAACCAGGAACAGACCTGCCTGCAAGATCAAAAAAAGCACCAAATGCTGAGGAGAAAATACAATGACCTGTAGCCCGGACAGAAAAAAACTATCCTTTCTAAACCGCTTTCTCACCCTCTGGATATTTATGGCAATGGCCGCAGGGGTCGGGGCCGGATACCTGTACCCTGACATAGAAGCATTCATCAATTCTTTTCAGGCAGGCACAACCAACATTCCCATTGCTCTGGGCCTTATCCTTATGATGTACCCTCCGCTTGCAAAGGTCCGATACGAAGAGCTCGGGGAGGTGTTCAGGAACAAAAAGGTTCTCGGACTCTCCCTTGTGCAGAACTGGGTCATCGGGCCGATCCTGATGTTCGTACTCGCCGTGGCATTCCTGCATGACTATCCTGATTATATGGTCGGACTGATAATGATAGGCATTGCTCGCTGTATCGCAATGGTCATTGTCTGGAACGAGCTTGCAGACGGAGACACCGAATACACTGCCGGACTCGTTGCATTTAATTCGATATTCCAGGTGCTTTTTTATTCTGTGTACGCATATGTGTTCATAACCGTACTGCCCTCATGGCTCGGCCTGAAAGGCGCGGCTGTTGATGTAACAATGGGACAGATAGCTGAAAGCGTATTCATCTATCTCGGCATCCCGTTCATTGCGGGAATTATCACACGTTTCAGCCTGATAAAGATCAAGGACCGTGAGTGGTACGAACGAGTGTTCATCCCGCGCATAAGCCCCCTGACCCTGGTCGCCCTGCTATTCACCATAGTTGTCATGTTCTCGCTCAAGGGCAATTATATAGTTAAGCTTCCGATGGACGTGGTGAGGATCGCAATCCCATTGCTGATATATTTCATCGCCATGTTCCTCGTTTCATTCTATCTTGCAAAAAAGATAGGGACGGACTACCCGAAGTCAGCATCACTGTCGTTCACAGCGGCCAGTAATAATTTCGAACTTGCTATCGCTGTTGCAGTGGCGGTATTCGGTATAAATTCAGGGGTGGCCTTTACAGCCGTAATAGGCCCTCTGGTAGAAGTGCCTGTCTTGATCGGCCTGGTCAATGTTTCGTTATATTTCAGAAAAAAATACTACCCCGTGGAGGCAAAATAACTATGAAAATTCAGATCTTCGACCCTGCAATGTGCTGTTCATCCGGGGTATGCGGCCCGACCGTTGACCCTGTGCTGGTAAAGACGAACGAGGCGATACTGTCGCTCCAGAAACAGGGGGTTAAGGTAGCGCGCTACAACCTTGCGCAGCAGCCGCATGAGTTCATGGCAAACAAGACAGTTTCCGAACTGCTTCAAAAAGAAGGCAACAAGGCAATGCCGATCACAATTGTAAACGGGGAACTGTTCAAAACAGGAGAGTACCCTTCATATGAGGAGATATGCAAAGCGCTCGGCATAGAACCGCTCAAAGACAGGCCCATGCCGCTGATGTAAGGGCCATTGGAGACTTAATGACAAAACATATATTCTTTTCAGGCAAAGGCGGGGTCGGCAAAACAACCATGGCGTCCGCCACCGCTATTTATCATGCAAAGCAGGGCAAAAAAACCCTGATAGTCACAACCGATCCTGCGGCCAATCTCTCTGATGTGTTCGAACAGGAGATCGGGCATAAAATTACGCCGATCACTGTAGGGGAAATTCATGAATTTCCCCTACAGTTACATGCAATGGAAATAAACCCTGATGAAGCGACCCGTGAATACAAGGAACGGATAATCGGCCCGTTCAGGCAGATCATGCCGGCTGATGTCATAGCCTCCCTTGAAGAAAATCTGAGCGGTCCCTGTACAACCGAGATGGCATCTTTTGATAAGTTCATAGATTTCATGGAGTCTGATGAATACGATGTAATAGTATTTGATACTGCGCCGACCGGTCATACGATACGGCTGTTAGAACTCCCGGTGGACTGGTCAAAACATATTGAAGAGGCATCAGAAGGCAGCGGCCAGACCTGCCTCGGGCCCGTACAGTCCATACAGGGCTCAAAAGAAAAGTACGACAGGGCGACTGAACTCTTAAAAGACACTGAACAGACAAATTTTATCTTTGTCATGAGGCCTGATGAGCTGTCACTTTATGAGACATTGAGGGCATCAAAAGAACTCGAAACCATCGGCATCAAAGCAGGCGGGATAATTATTAACGGCATCCTCCCTGAAGAAGCCTGCTCAAACAGCTTCTTCAGAAAAAAGTTCGAGGTGCAGCAGACCGTTATAGCAGATGCTGAAAACAAACTCGGGGGCACAAAGCGTTTTATACCTTTAAAAGAAACAGAGATCAAAGGCATCAGGTCCCTTGAATATATCGCTGATGAATTATTTTCATCCGCGCAAAACTCAAATCCCCGGACAAAAGAGGTAAATATTGAAAACTCAGCGACTCCGGACCTCACCGGGTTTAAGACAGGCTATGACATAAACAGGCTTCTGGAACAAAAGAACGGGACTAAGGCCGTGTTCTTTACCGGCAAGGGCGGGGTCGGCAAGACCACCATATCATGCATAACAGCAATGTATTCAGCAGACCGGGGGAACAGGACGCTGATAGTAACAACCGACCCGGCAGCCCATATCGGCGAGGTCTTTGACATGAAGCTCAATGACAGACCGACCCCTGTCACAGAAAAGCTCTCTGCGGTGATGATAGACCAGGAAAAGGCATTTACGGAATACAGGGAACGGGTGCTCAAAGAATCTGCCGGGAAATATTCCGCTGAAATGATGGCGACCATGGAAGAAGAACTTAACTCGCCATGCATAAAAGAGATGGCGGCCTTTGACAAGTTCATCCGTTTCATTGAAGGCAGCGACTATGATGTGATCATATTTGACACTGCCCCCACAGGACATACCCTGCGGCTGCTGGAACTGCCCTTTGACTACGCAAAACAGGCTGAGATGATGATATCAACCGCTGAAGCAGGCGACGCAAAAAGAGATACAGAGAACAGGTTCAGAAAAATAATCGAGATCATAAGGGACAGGGAACGCTCGTCATTCTGCCTTGTGCTCTACCCGGAATCAACACCTATCCTTGAATCATACCGCGCCATGCTCGACCTGAAGGATGCGGGAATCGAGACAGAGCTTGTGGTGGCCAATATGATCATCCCGGAAGAGGTCTGCACAAACAACTTCTTCATGAACAGGCATAAGATGCAGACAGGTTATCTGGAGGAGATAAAAAACAGGTTCAAACTCCCCCTCCTGCGTTTCCCCCTGATGGAAGAAGAGATAAAAGGCAGGGAAAAGCTCAGACAGGCCGGGACTGTCTTTCAGCACTGACATTTATTGACATCTCTTGATAAAAGGTTGTAATTTTAAAGACATGACAAATACAGATAGTACAGCCAAAAACTTTGAAGCACTGCTTGATGCATCAGTAAAAACACACGGGCACCTCTGTCCCGGACAGGTACTCGGGGTCAGGATGAGCATGCTCGGTCTGAAATTGATCGGGATACATGACCCTAAATCTGCTGACAGGAAGAAACTTATCGTCTATGTTGAGATAGACCGGTGCGCAACCGATGCCATTCAGTCGGTCACAGGATGCAGTCTCGGCAAACGCTCCCTGAAATATCTCGATTTCGGAAAAATGGCGGCCACATATTTAAATCTTGACACCGGAAAAGCCGTCAGGATCGTTGCAAAAGAAGAATCAAAAGATGCGGCAAAAAACTATTTCCCTGATATTGAGGACAAATACAAAGGCCAGCTTGAAGCATACAAGGTCATGCCTGATGATGAGCTTTTTGAGTGTACTGACGTAAAAGTTAATGTACCTGAAGAGGACATGCCCGGAAGACCCAAACGCAGGATCAGGTGCGAACAATGCGGCGAGCATGTACAGGACAGCAGAGATATTGAATCAGAAGGCAGACTGCTCTGCAGGGCATGCGCCAATGGGGCATATTATTCTATCCTTTAAGGGCAGAGTCACTTTGCCATCTCTTTAATGAAGTTCAGGAGGTCCAAAAATGTCAGACCGTTCAGAGAAAAAAAACATCCCCCGTTCCGGTCAGGTGGCGGTAAAGCTCGGCTTCATTACACCGGACCAATTAAAAGAAGCGCTTAATGAACAGGTGGATGACGACCTCGCCGGAAAGCCGCACCGCTTCCTTGGTGAAATACTTACAGATAATGGATTGATCACACTTGACCAGCTCAATACCCTTCTCCATGAACTCTTTGAAGAAGAGATGAGAGCAAAAGGGAAGATCTGACATTTCAACACCCTGACCTCTTTTTACAATATCCAAACATCCCCTAAAGGTATAAAAATCATATACCGATAAATAATTACTAAGTCATGAATACTTAAGGGAGAAGCATATGGATTATATGGATAATGTTTTAGGTATATTTTCAGGAAGAGATTTTTCAGTTCCTTTATGGGAAGTGACCCTTTATGTCTCTTTCATATCATTCTGCATGTTGTTCGGAAGACACAGATTAGGCCTGCTGACCACATACTGTTTTGTTTTCTACCTCGGGTTCTTTTCGAACATGAGCAATTTTATGGACATGCTCGGCCACTTCACATGGGGGCTGCCTGTTTATGTCTTTTCCGGTTTCATGATGTTCATCGTTGCAATTGTAGGATTTTTCAAGGCAGAAGAAGATTAAGCAATACCTAAAAGACCGAGGCTGTCATTAAAATTCCAAGCATTATGAGAAACACCAGTATGCTCCTTATATAGGCACGCCTGTCTATCCTGTCATACAGCCGCGAACCCAGGGTCACGCCAATGATCACAAACAGGGCGGCAACAGAAAAATATTCCATCACCGCAACGGTTACCAGACCGTTAAGCGCATACACCGTCACCGTTATCAGGCTGCTCGCAAAAAAGAAACCTGAAAGCGTGGCCTTTATATGGTCCTTTGACCAGCCTGTAAGTGTTGTATAGATAATTGCAGGCGGCCCGCCCGCGCTGAAGGCCGACCCTATAAAGCCTGTACAGAAACCAGCCAGGTATGACCATGCATCATGGAGTTTCTTCGGAGCTGGTCTGGAGGCAAGTGAATAGATACTGTACGAGATTATCAATATGCCGAGCAGAAATTTTATGATATCGGAATCCATGCTCTTCAAAAAAATGACCCCCAGGAATGTTCCGGGGATGCTTCCTATCAATAATGGCAGGACCTTTTTTTTCTCAACATATTTTCTGAGCTGGAATGAAAGGTAGGAAGTTATAATTAAACTGTTCAGCATGCACAGGGGAACTGCAAGCTTCACATCAATGAACATGGTCAGCAGCGGCATGGCCAGAAGCGCGGAACCGAAACCGGAAAGCCCCTGTATAAAACCCGCGGCAAGAAAGATAATTGATATTAATATAAATGTAAGCATCTGGACTCAGCTATTATACACGTACAGGAACGCTGTTCAATCTCCATACAGTCCGTTCATGAGCGTCTCAAGCGTATACAGCGGTAATGCACCGTTCTGAAGCAGCCTGTCATGGAATGATCTTATATCAAAATCCGGGCCTTTCATTCTCCCTGCCCTTTCCCTTAATTCAAGGATTTTCAGCTCGCCTGTTTTATAAGCCAGCGCCTGGCCGGGCATGGCTATGTAGCGGTCAACCTCAACCTCTATTTCATGTTCATCCTCACCGGAATTTTCGAGGCAGTACTGGATCGCCTCATCCCGGCCCCATTTATAATGATGAAGCCCTGTGTCAACCACCAGCCGTACCGCCCTCCATATCTCAAAGTTGAGCCTTCCGTAAACAGAATGGTCGTCCCGGTAAAAACCCATCTCGCCCGCAAGTTTCTCGGCATATAATGCCCAGCCTTCTATATATGCCGTACTCCCTTCATACTTTCTGAACTCAGGAAGACCCTCATGTTCCTGCATGAGCGCTATCTGAAGGTGATGCCCGGGAACAGCCTCATGATACGCAAGCGCCTCCATGAAAAACAGGGGCCGCTGTTCCGGTTTATATGTATTGGCGTAAAAATAGCCCGGTCTCGAAAAATCCTTTGGCGGAGGATAGTAATAGGCGGCCGGTGCAGACTGCTCCCTGTATTTCTCTATCGCCTTTATATCATATTCAGCCCTTGGCAGTCTGCCGAAATATTCAGGGAGCTTGCGGTCCATGCCTTCCAGTATCTTCCTGTAGCCGTCAATGATCTCCTCACCGCTTTCAGGGTAAAGTTCATTTTTATTTTTCAGGTACTCCGTAAACCCTCTGATGCTCCCGTCAAATCCGAGCTTGTCCATTACCTTTCGTATCTCTTCACCTATCCGTTTCACTTCAGCCTTGCCGATATCATGTATCTCCTCAGGAGACAGGTCGGTTGTCGTATGATACCGGGTATAAAAGCGATACATCTCTTCACCATCAGGCAATGCCCATATCCCTTCTTCGTCCCTGCAGTGGCGCATATATTCATCCTTAAGATATTCATAAAGTTTCTTATACGCAGGGGTAACAGCGTTATTAATAGATCCCTTTATTGCAGCAGCAGCCTCTGCAGTGACCAGATGTTCATATTTCAGGACAGGCTCGCATAACGGATGCCCCTCTGCACTGAATTCAGTAAATGTCTTCACCTGTTCCAGAGTGCTCTGCATCACTTTTTTAAAGGCCGTGATCTTATGTTTTATACCTTTTTGAAAAAGTTCTATTACCTGCTCCACCTGACGCGGAAATGCATTGAGCCGTGCAATATAGTTATCAACGTCCTCATCCTTTTCAAAAGAATGAAACTCGGTCAGCTGCGGAAAATCAATATGCGGTCCCTGCATCTGGTCAAGAGGGATATAATGCATTTTATATTTATGGAATTGTATATGATTGTTCAGCGTATTTTTCAGTAAATTGCAATTCAGCTTATCTTCATCTGACGAAAGAGTCACTTCTAACTTTTCTATTTTTGCCGTCAGTTCCCTGAAATAGTCAGTCTGTGCGGAAACAGCTTCTTCCGAAAGATCCTCAAGCCTGTCATCATAACGGTGGTCCCCGATATATGTCGCAAATG
Source organism: uncultured bacterium (assembly GCA_965603765.1). GTDB lineage: Bacteria > Nitrospirota > Thermodesulfovibrionia > UBA6902 > UBA6902 > CBFDEG01. Next base: position 7,917 of record CBFDEG010000109.1, read on the forward strand.
TTGGATTATTTTTCAGTACAAATTCCCAGTAATCCTGCATAAGCCCGTTTAATTCTTTATTGTTATCCATATGATATCCTCTGCCGCAGGGACAAGGCATGCCTTGTTCCTGCTATTCAAATTGTGATCTTAGATCGTTAAATTCATTTTTAAGCTTATCAAACTCAGCGTGAAGCGCTGACAGCTCTGCTTCGAGCTTATCTATTCTCTCATTATCTGACCTCACCTGTATGGTTGCCGCCTCCTCAGAACGGGGCTTCTCAATATCCTCAAGATCCGGCTCTCCTGCCAGCAGATGCATATAACGGCGCTCTTTTCTTCCGGCCTGACGCGGCAGCCTGACAACCATTGGCTCCGCTTTTTCCATCAACGCGTTCAATACTTCCTCAACCTCATTTAAATCTCCGATCTTATACATCCTTTCAGCACGTCCCCGGATCTCTCCGGTGGTCTGCGGACCGCGCAGCATCAATACGCACATAACCGCAACCTCCTGCTTTGAAAGGTCAAGTTTTTCCGCAAAAACATGCTGGTATTTCGGCACACGGCTGTCCGCCTTGTAGATCTTTTCTGACAATCCTTTAGCCTGCAGACCATCAAGGCCCCTTACCACAGTCGTCTCTTCATACGAGACAACCGGATCACGGTTCGATCTCTGATTGCATGCATTAGTTGCCGAGTTCAGGGTAAGCGGATAATAGTCAGGCGTAGTG
>CBFDEG010000110.1:0-8491 GCA_965603765.1 uncultured bacterium
CCATAGAAAACATATCAGATGCCCTGAGATCAGCAAAAGAACTTCTGAAAGAAAACAGCATGATACTCATAACAGGCTCCTTCTATACAACAGGAGAGGTCAAAGAGATACTCGGGCAGAACGCCATACTGCCCGGACTCAGAGAGCACAGATGAAAAACCGGCATCTGAATAGAGCACATATTGCGTTATTACTGATACTCATCATGCTCAATCTTCCGTCAAACGCTCTTTCAGACCAGACAACAGATCCTTTAAATATTGCCGCGGACCATGTTGAATATATTTCATCAGAATCAATGTATATAGCAGAGGGAGCTGTGTCAATAGACCTCGGCAACTCATCACTAAAGGCAGACACCATTAAGCTCAATAATAAAACCTATGATGCTGTTGCAACCGGCAATGCAATTTACGAGGACAGCGATACGGTCATAAAATCTGAAAAGATCGAACTGAACCTGAAAACAAAGCTGGGCACTATATATAACGGCAGCATATTCTACAAAAAAGACAACTATCATATAGAGTCCGGGCAAATTGAGAAAATAAGTGAGAAGACTTTTTTTCTTAAAGAAGCCTCCATTACGACCTGCGATACAGAGCCTCCTTCATGGAAGATCAAAGGAAACAATATAACATTAAAACAGCACAAAAGCCTGAGCGCCTGGAACACAAGAATCTATGCCCGAGATGTCCCTTTTCTCTATATACCTTACTACTGGTTTCCGCTTACGCAAAAACGTCAAACAGGTCTGACAAATCCTGTATTCGGATACAGTGATGAAAGGGGCAATTTTTACAAACAGGGGTTATTCTGGGCCATCAGTCAAAACCAGGACGCGACCCTCTATATCGACTACTACAGTGAAAAAGGCTATGCTGAAGGGCTTGATTACAGGTATGTGATCAGTCCCGGCAATAACGGAGAGGTATGGTTCTATCATGTCAGGGACAACGATCCTTCCAGAGACCTTATGGAATTCAAATCATATCACAACATAAATATTTCAAATAATTTTTCAAGCTATCTGAAAATTCACACAGTAAGTGACTATGATTATTACGATGTCATGGATTCAACATCAATAAACCGCATCGGTTTTGACTCAGGCATTAAGGACCCTTTCAGTGGCCAGCAGAATGAACGTTTCCTTAAATATCTTGAGTCTGACTTATATATTTCAAGACCTTTTAAAAACAGCAATGCGTATCTTTTGGGCCGTTACCGAAAGAGCATTGAAGGAAGCAACGATGAAGTGCCGCAGAACCTGCCAGAAGCGGGTCTCATATTGCATACCAGATCAAAAGGACCGTTTGCCTTCGACATGTCAATAAAAGGTTCTAACTTTACAAGGGACAAAGGACAGGAAGGAAGGAGAGTTGCTATTGCCCCAAACTTTTATTTCAGTTTTGGAAGGCAGTTCAATATCACACAGAGAATAGGCCTGATAGAAACAGTATATGACCTGAAAGATCCCGCTGTATATTATGACCGTTTCACTGTCAATTCAGACACTTCAGTGACAACAAGGTTCTTTAAAAGATATTCTAAATTTATACACATTATAGAGCCTTCTCTTGAATACACATACATACCGTCTGTGGAGGAGCAGGAAGATATAACCGCCTTTGATTCAACGGACTCTCCTCTAGAGCATACCAATTATATCAAGTATGCCCTTACAAATGAGCTGAGAGGCGGGAAACTCTCAACCCTGAATGCCAAGTTCAGGCTTTCTCAAAGCTACGACTTTCTTGCCGATGACAAACACCTTTCCCCTTTGCTGGCTGAAGGCAGTTTGTCGGCTAAAGCAATATCTTTCAGTCTCAATACATCATATGACATCTACACATCAGAAATAACAGACATAATAACATCTGTAAGGCTTAAGGCCAAAAGCGGCTATATAGGGACAGGCAGAAACTTCAGACGATCATCACTACTTGATCAGGCTACATATTCTGCAGGGCTTAACCAGCCGATAAAACTCGGGAACATCATTATCCCTATGGCCATTCACGGAAATCTGTGGAAAAACCTCGACACAGATTTAATAGAAAAGATCCAGCTCAGAACCTCGTACAAACCGCAATGCTGGGGAGTGTCCATAAATTATATAGAACTGGAAGAGGAATATCAGTTAATGTTTCAGATTGAGCTTACCGGATTAGGCACACTAAGTTCACCAAACCTGAATGAAAACAGCAGTTATGATCAATGGTATTTTCAGTAGCTATTTTTTCTTGGCTTCATTCCAGAGTAGTTCCATTTCAGCAAGGGTCATTTCAGAAAGTTTTTTACCCTGCCTTGACGCTTCCTTTTCTATATGGCTGAACCTCTGTATAAACTTTTTATTCGTCTTGCCAAGTGCGGTTTCCGCATTTACATCTACAAAGTTGGCTATCCTTACAAGAACAAAAAATATATCGCCGAGTTCACCTTCGATCTCATCACTTTTTTTCCGGGCAATTGCCTCTTTGAATTCATGGACCTCTTCTTCGAGCTTTTCCACAACATCCTCTATCCGTTCCCAGTCAAACCCTACCCTCGTTGCCCTCTTCTGCAGTTCCGCTGCCTTTAATAATGCGGGAAGCGATCTCGGCACCCCTCCGAGAATGGATTTATGTCCCTTACCCTCTTTTTTCTTGCGTTCCTCCCACCAGACCTCGACATCATCTGAAGTCTTAAGTTCTTTATCTCCGAAAACATGAGGATGTCTGCCGACCATCTTTCGCGCGATCCCGTCAACAACATCGTCAATGGAAAATTCTCCATCCTCTTTTGAGAGCTGGCTCTGAATGACTATCTGAAAAAGCAGATCACCAAGCTCCTCCTTTGTGCCTTCAATATCATTATCATCAAGGGCATCTATGACCTCATAAAACTCCTCAACCAGAAAAGGCCTGAGGCTATCCTTTGTCTGCTCCCTGTCCCATGGACAGCCTTCAGGGGACCTCAGTTTTGATACAATATCCACCAGATCGTCAAAATTCATTCAAAGAGTATATCAGATTTTATCTGATAGGGTATAATCATATTTATCTTTACCGATCAATGGATAGTAAAGGAGCTCTTATGAAAAATCGCGCACAGCCATATAAAGACCTCATACAATTATTACTGCTAATGTCCGTTCTTATGCTTGCTATTGCATGCGGCAGCAGTGACAGCAATAATAATTTCAGTGTAACAACTGGAGATATTGACAATAAAGACGGGGGCAGCCTCGGACAGAGTTCACCCGGAGAACTATGGTTTTTCTTTGCCGATGACGGTGAGCATGGAAATGAGCTATGGAAGACAGACGGTTCAGAGGCATGGACATCGATGGTTAAGGACATTAACCCCGGAGGTGGCAGTTCATCCTCATCACAGAACCTTATTAATGTGACCGGCACTGTATATTTCGGCGCTGATGACGGGGACCACGGAAATGAGTTGTGGAGATCAGACGGAACAGACCGTGACACTATGCTTCTAAAAGAAATAGTTACAGGAAATGCCGGTTCATATCCACAACACTTTATAAATGCTGACGGCACTGTTTATTTCAGGGCTGTCGGGGGTTCAGTCAACGAGATAGACCTATGGAAAACAGACGGGACCACCGAAGGTACGGTCCCGGTAAAAAACATCTGTTCAACGCCCGGATGTGTGTCCAGATTTTCAATTACATCAATGAGCAATAAGGTTTATTTTACGGCTGATGATGCTTCAGAAAACGGATGGGAGATATGGTTAACAGACGGCGGCAGCCCTGAAGTTATCTTTACAGATCAAGGCACTTCATTCCCGGAATATTTAACCATCATGAACGGCTCACTCTATTTCACTGTAAACGGCGATAATATTCTGTATAAGATCAATGAAGCTAACGAGCTGTCTGTAGTTAAACAGATCCCGGACGGAGATGGTTCTCCCGAAGACCTGACAACTGTTAACGGTTTGATCTACTTCACGGCAGACAGCTCCAGTTACGGGAGAGAATTATGGATATCAGACGGTACTGAAAGCAGTACGCTGATAGTAAAGGACATCATAGATGGAACCGCTTCCTCAAATCCGGAACAACTTATTGCAATGGGTGATTATATTTATTTCAAAGCTGAAACCATTGAGAAAGGAAGCGAACTATGGAGGTCAAACGGTACTGAAAGCAGAACAAAAATAGTAAAAGATATATGGCCCGGCACCCCCGGCTCATCAATAAATATGCTTGGCGTTTCCAATAACATACTCTTCTTTTCAGCTGATGATGGAGAACATGGACAGGAGATATGGGAAACTGACGGGACAGAAGAAGACACCTTTTTATTAAAAGATATAAATCCCGGGCCTGGAAGCTCTTTCAATTATTAAACGGAGGCAATTCAATGCAGAAGACAATAACCTATTTTGAAAAACCCGGAAAAGAGAACAGCCTGCAATGTCTTGAGATAGTTAACAATGCCGTCAATGAATTTGGATACAGACACCTTATTGTTGCCACAACAGGCGGAGATACCGGAGTCCTGTTTGCCGAAGGCCTGAAAGAAAGTAATATTAATACTGTTGCAGTTACACATTCATACGGGTTTAAAGAAAAAAACAGTCATGAGCTTTCAGATGAGTCACGGAAGAAAATAGAGTCTGCAGGCGCAAGGATATACACAGGCACAATGATAACCCACAGCCTTGAGACCTCTCTTGCCTCAAGCTTCAGCGGTGTGTACCCCACGCTGCTTGTTGCACAGACACTCAGGCGGTTCGGTGAAGGGCTGAAGGTCTGCTGTGAAATGGTCATGATGGCCGCTGATGCAGGACTTGTGCCGGAAGAAGAAGAGGTGATCACTGTGGCAGGGACAGGAAGGGGCGCAGACACAGTGGCGGTCATACGGGCGGCCGCGTCTAAAAGGTTCCTTGAACTAAAAGTACTTGAGATACTTGCAAAGCCGAGGGGATAGGATCAACCAAAGCTTTTTTATCAAAAAGTTCAATAAACTTATCAGCAGGCACAGGGGCGCTGAAAAGAAATCCCTGCATTTCCTCGCAATAGTGCGCCTTCAGGAATTCATACTGCTCTTCTGTTTCAACACCTTCAGCCAGCGCCTTCATATTAAGGTTATGGGACATTGCTATTATCGCCTTTACAATAGCGGTCGCATTAGGGTTTGACCCGATGTCCGTTATAAATGACTTGTCAATCTTTATGGTATTGATCGGCAGGTCTTTCAGTGAACCCAGTGATGAGAACCCGGTCCCGAAGTCATCTATTGATATATTCACATTCATTTCACTAAGTTTATTTAACACATATATACTGTGCCCCTCCGCAACTATGCTCTCCGTAACCTCCACATCAAGAAGCTCCGCAGACATGCCTGTATCATTGAGGACATCCTTTATCAATTGAATTGTGTCCTGGTGATAAAATTGACTCACAGAAAAATTGACCTTTATAAGCAGGTCACCATAACCGTCATCCTGCCATTTTTTATTCTGAGCACATGCTGTTATCAGCACCCACTTCCCTATTGCCGATATAAGCCCCGTCTCTTCAGTAAGAGGGATGAACTCAAGAGGAGATATCCTGCCCATTTCAGGATGCTCCCAGCGTACCCCTGCTTCAGCTCCAACAATGCTTTTGTCTATGACAGATATTATCGGCTGATAATAAATCAGAAAGTCCTTCTTCTTGACAGTGCATCTGAGGTCCGCTTCGAGCTGAAGAAGCTTTATCGCGGACTCATACATCTTCATATCAAAGAGTTCATACCGGGCCCTGCCGAGCGCCTTTGCCCTGTACATGGCAGAATCAGCATCACGGAGGATATCGTCCCCATTCTCATACCCGGGCGCTCTGAGCGCGATCCCTATACTTGTTGTTACAAAGACCTCATTCCTGCCCAGCCTGAAATGGGACCTAAGACCTTTCTGTATCCTGTCAGCAACAGTAGTGGCCTCGTCCATTTCCTTACATTCTTTAATAAGCACCATGAACTCGTCTCCGCCGAAACGCGACACAATATCATCAGGTCTAATACAATTTTTAAGCCTTTTTGCCACAGCAACAAGCAGTTCATCCCCCACAACATGCTCGAGGCTGTCATTGATTATCTTGAAGCGGTCCAGATCAATAAGCAGAACAGCATATATATATCCCCTCTCACTTTTTGCACGAGCTTTTTCAATGTCAATATACTTAACAAAAAACGTCCTGTTGGGCAGTCCGGTAAGCTGGTCATAAAAAGCCTGTTTCTCAAGCTGCTCATCAGCTATCCTGGACTAAATTATCCGGTCCCTGCCCCTGTTAGTAATAAAGCCGATAATTATCATTCCGCCCACCCAGAAACCCCCATGTGAAAGAAGCAGTACATTTACAGTATTTTGCTCTATTTCAAGATATGCTTTCAGAGGTACTGCTACCTCTATTCCCCCTCTTACATCACCAACCTTATACCCCTGGTGCGCGTGACACTTCAGACACTCTTTTTCAGTCATAAGCGGCCTCATGAACCTGAGATGTTTTTCACCATGCATCTCAGTAAATTCAAATACCTCCTCTACACCTTCATCAAGTGCCATAAGCGCGGACCTCTGCCAATCATCAGGCCTGTTGTCAGGGTTTATAACATTGAGGCTTGTAAGATGTCCTTCTACACCATAAAGGTCTGCATAAAAGCCCATCACCTGACGGAGCAGATATGCTGGATTCACCAGGGTAAGATCGTTGCCTGATTCAGTTCTGACATCACGGTCTGGTATATTGGCAAGGTAAGGATTCGACGGTGTCATCTTGTTCGGTACAACGTAAACTCCGCCATGTGAAGCTGTCCACAGCCTGAATGCCTGGTCTTTGTTAAAGTGGACACGTACTTACATCTTCGCAAGCTCATAGGTATCAAGACCCTCACGCATAATGTTGGAGACAAGAGATACAGAGATTATGACAGTCCAGACTATCAGTACAAGTACAGTATATCTCTTCAGAGATCTTTTGCGCCTTTTGTATTTATCAGAACTGTCAAAAAAATATCCATTTAAACCTCAATCATCTATTACTTATCGGCTGTTCTGTATACCAGCTGAATATCTTACATAAATAGTCTCAGCCATAATAGCAATAAGACCATATCATTATTCCTATACAACTGTTTAATTCCATTGTGTTTTAAGAATAGATATGACAATTACCATTTAACAGGTAAAATAAAAACAGTGACGTTTACAGTAAGTTATTCACTCAGGTGTCATAAGGAGGGGCATGCTGTGGAAAATTATTAGGGACAATATATTTTCTGGATTTCAGGAATATCGAATCATTTCAGCCGCATCTTTAATAATTAAATCACGTTTCATTCAAATTTTCCCCTCTGAATCTGTCTTGATCAAATATATATTTTTCTCTTCCTCAGAGGTTTCTGTCGAACCTGTAACAATATAACCGCCATCAGAGGTTTTTTGAACATCGAAAGCCGAGGATTCTCTAAAAAAACGAGACCAGTTAAATGATCTGTCCCATTGTTGTTCACCATTAGTATCAAGCTTCATTAAAACCACATTTCGGTCTTCAGTTCCGGAAATAATAAAACCTCCATCATGTGTGACCTGAACGGAATTACTCCAGTATGAACGATAGGAGTTCCAAAGGGTCTTTTCCCATATAATATTGCCGTCTGCATCTGTTCTTAGTAAGTATGTATCATAAGCCACACGGCCTGAAATAATATATCCGCCACCGATAAATTCCCTTACTGTATAACCAAAATCCTCACCTGTTCCACCGAACGACCTGTCCCATAACAGGTTGCCGTCCTGATCTGTCTTTATTAGATAAATATCCGTGCCATTTCTGTCCCGTGCGTCAGTATCTCCAACCACTATATACCCTCCGTCAGATGTCTCCTGAACAGAGTATCCAGAATTAAGAACATTAGAACTATACATTTTATCCCAGATAACATCTCCGGACAGAGCCAATTTCAATAAGTAAACATCCCGGGCATAGGAAAGATGTTCTGGACGTACTGATCCGACTATAATATAGTTATCATCTGAGGTGACCTGTACGTCATAGCTCATACTTTCGTGATAAATCGTATCGAATGTTTTCTGCCACTCAAGGTTACCGTCGGTATCGGTTTTTATTATAAATATATCCTTTCCCATAATTGACGGGAACGTCTCAGAATAACCTGTAATTATATAACCTCCGTCAGGCGCTTCCTTAACTGAGTGTGCAATATCATCATTTACGCCGCCGAAAGTTTTTTCCCACTCTATATCTCCAATGAAATTTATCTTTACCAAATAAAAATCCGTCCTGTTTCCCCCTGAAGTGTTTGTAGTGCCAGCAATTATGTAACCTCCATCAATGGTCTCCTGAATAGAACGTGCCGCATCGTAGCCGGCGGTTCCAATTGTTTTTTCCCATGAAAAAGCAAAATCAGCCAATTCGGTCCAGAGATATTCATTAATTGTTTCAAAGGTATTATCACCATCCAAATCT
>CBFDEG010000111.1:0-8473 GCA_965603765.1 uncultured bacterium
AAAAGAGCTCCAGAGTCTCGGACTTGATGTTGACCTCCTGGAGGAGAAGGTGCTGGAAATTGAAAATAGCGGTGAAGGACGCAAGTCTGCGGCAGGAAAGAAAAAATAATTTACCACAGAGGATGCCGGTAAACGGCCCTGTGGGATTTTGTAATAGATTTCCTATAAACAAAACAGGAGGAAATTAAGTGGAAGATATTTACTCAATATTTGAAAAGCCGAAAAACCCGACGGAGTTTGAGGCCATTAAGATAATGCTTGCTTCTCCGGAGAAAATAAGAGCATGGTCTTATGGTGAGGTCAAAAAACCGGAAACCATAAACTATCGTACATTCAAACCTGAAAGGGACGGGTTGTTCTGCGCAAAGATATTCGGTCCGGTAAAGGACTGGGAATGTATTTGCGGAAAATATAAAAGGATGAAGCACCGCGGTGTTGTCTGTGACAAATGCGGTGTTGAAGTTATACAGGCAAAGTCAAGGCGTGAAAGGCTTGCGCATATAGAGCTTGCCACACCTGTTGCCCATATCTGGTTTTTGAAAGGCATTCCTTCAAGGATTGGTACTCTGCTTGATATGACAATGCGTATGCTGGAGAAGGTGCTTTACTTTGAAAGCTACATTGTTGTTGATCCGGGAGAGACCAAGCTGAAGACAAAAGAACTGCTGACTGACGAAGACTACAGAAAGAACGTTCAGGAGTTCGGGGACAAGTTCAAGGCCGGTGTCGGCGCAGAGGCCATCAAAGAGCTTCTGCGGGAGATCAATCTTGCTGAACTTGCAAAGGAATTAAGGGAAAAGATACAGGCATCATCATCCCTGGGCATAAAACGTAAACATACCAAAAGGCTGAGGGTTGTTGAGGCATTCAGAAAATCAGGCAACAAGCCTGAGTGGATGATAATGGATGTCATCCCTGTACTTCCTCCTGACCTTCGCCCGCTTGTTCCGCTTGAAGGCGGAAGGTTCGCGACATCTGATCTGAATGATCTTTACAGAAGAGTGATAAACAGGAACAACAGGCTGAAAAGGCTCATGGACCTGAACGCTCCGAGCGTCATTATCAGAAATGAAAAGAGAATGCTGCAGGAAGCTGTTGACGCGCTTTTTGACAACGGCAGGAGAAGCCGTGTGCTGAAGGCCGCTACAAAAAGGCCGCTCAAGTCATTGAGTGACATGATCAAAGGCAAGCAGGGGCGTTTCAGACAGAACCTTCTGGGTAAGAGGGTAGATTATTCCGGCCGTTCGGTTATCGTTGTCGGACCGGAACTTAAACTCCACCAGTGCGGACTTCCCAAGACAATGGCCCTTGAGCTGTTCAAACCGTACATATTCAGCAAGCTTGAAGAAAAAGGTTATGTAACAACAATAAAAGCAGCAAAAAAGATAGTCGAGAGGGGAGAGGACATTATCTGGGACTGCCTGGATGAGGTCATAAGGGAACATCCTGTTATTCTAAACAGAGCCCCGACCCTCCATCGTCTCGGCATGCAGGCATTTGACCCTGTGCTTATTGAGGGCAAGGCCATTAAACTGCATCCTCTCGTATGTACTGCGTTCAATGCGGACTTTGACGGTGACCAGATGGCTGTTCATGTTCCTCTTTCCATAGAGGCGCAGATCGAGGCCAGGGTGCTTATGATGTCTGTGAACAATATCCTGAGCCCTGCAAGCGGGAAACCCATTGCAACGCCTACTCAGGACATGGTGCTTGGTATCTACTACCTGACAAAACAAAAGAGAGGGGAACCCGGCGAAGGTAAGGTTTTCTCCAACCCCAGAGAGGTCAGGATCGCTTATGACGCAGGCGTTGTAGGCGAGCATGCTTTGATTAAAGTAAAAATAAATGATGAAATTGTTGATACAACAGCCGGCAGGGTACTTCTTCGTGAAGCGCTTCCCGCAGGTATCGCGTTTTCAAAGATTAATAAGGTAATGACAAAGAAAGAGGTCGGCAATCTTGTCGAGTTCTGCTACAAGAGGCTTGGAAGAAAGGCAACCGTTGTTTTGCTTGATAATCTTGAAAAACTCGGTTTTGCTCATGCAATGCTCTCCGGTAACTCAATATGTATTGATGATATGCATATTCCTTCCAAGAAAGTGGCCTTTGTCAAAGAGGCTGAACAGGAAGTGCTTGATGTTCATAAACAGTATGCGGACGGTCTTATAACAAATGGTGAGCGTTACAATAAGGTCATCGATATATGGGCGGAAGTTACTGAAAGAATAGCTGACGTAATGATGAAGGAGCTTGGTGCTGAGAGCGTCGATGACCTTTCAAAGGTCAGCGCTGAAGACCTTGAAGAGAGACGTTCGTTCAACAACATCTATATGATGGCGGATTCGGGCGCAAGGGGTTCCGCGGCACAGCTCAGGCAGCTTGCCGGAATGAGAGGGCTCATGGCCAAGCCGTCAGGTGAGATCATTGAGACCCCGATTACTGCAAACTTCAGAGAAGGTCTTACACCGCTCCAGTACTTTATTTCTACTCATGGAGCAAGAAAAGGACTTGCTGATACAGCGCTTAAGACAGCCAACTCAGGGTATCTTACAAGGAGACTTGTTGATGTTACCCAGGATGTGATCATCAGGGAGGTAGACTGCGGCACAAGAGAAGGTATTCCTTTGACAAGCCTGATCGAGGGCGGTGAGATAATCGAGCCGCTTGAAGAGAGGCTGTATGGAAGGGTTGCTGCTGAAGATATAGTGGATCCTATTACAAATGAAGTAATAGTACCTGCAAGTGTGGAGATCGATGATGAGCTGGCGCAGAAGGTCATTGCTGCCGGCATAGACAGGGTCATACTGAGGTCGGTATTGACCTGTGAGTCCAAGGTTGGTGTATGCAGACTCTGTTACGGCAAGGACCTTGGCAGGGGCGGCAAAGTGGAGATCGGTGAGGCTGTCGGTATTATTGCGGCACAGTCGATCGGTGAGCCGGGCACACAGCTTACTATGAGAACTTTCCATATCGGCGGTACTGCTACACGGCTTGTTGAACAGACCATTCTTGAGGCAAAGAACGTTGGTAAGGTTAAATTCATAGACCTTTCTACGGTTAAAGACAGGGAAGGCGGCCTGGTTGTTATGAACCGTAATGGAAGCATAGCCATAGTAGATGAAGCAGGAAGAGAAAGAGAAAAATACTCTGTTGTTTACGGTGCTAGACTGAAGATCAAGAACAACCAGAAGGTTGAGGCGGGTCAGCTTCTTGTTGAATGGGACCCATACTCACTCCCGATCATTACAGAGGTTGGAGGCCGGATAGCACTTGGTGATATAACAGAGGGTGTTTCCGTAAAAGAAGAGGTGGATGAAGTGACCGGACTTGCACACAAGGTCATTATTGAGTACCCTGGCCATATGAGGCCGAGGGTCTCGATAAAGGATGAGCACAGCAAGTCAACACTGAAGCTTCCGAGTACCGGCGCGCTGGCACGTTACATGCTGCCGTCAGGCGCCCACGTTCTTGTGGACAAGGGAGCTATTGTTCATCCCGGAGATGTTATAGCAAAGATACCGCGTGAAACAACCAAGACCAAAGATATCACAGGCGGTCTGCCGAGGGTTGCCGAGCTTTTTGAGGCCCGGAAGCCGAAAGAGCAGGCCATCGTAAGTGAGATCGACGGTATTGTTGAGTTCAAGGGTTTCCATAAAGGTATGCGAATAGTCAATGTTAAGGGAGCTGCTGATGTCAGGGAATACCAGATACCGAAAGGTAAACATCTGAGTATTCATGAGGGCGACTGGGTAAAGGCTGGTGAGGCATTAATGGACGGATCCATTAACCCGCATAATATCCTTGAGATACTCGGGCCTAATGCTCTTCAGAAATATCTTGTTGATGAAGTGCAGAAGGTGTACAGGCTTCAGGGTGTTACTATAAATGACAAGCATATTGAGGTTGTTGCCAGACAGATGATGAGAAAAGTGAAAATAGAAGAATCAGGCGATACGGAGTTTCTTGTAGGCGAGCAGATAGACAAGCGGGTGTTTGAAAAAGAGAACATTCGTGTATTGAAGGAAAAGGGTACCCCTGCACAGGCCAAGCCCATGCTCCTCGGTATCACGAAGGCATCTCTTTCAACGGACAGCTTCATCTCAGCTGCTTCTTTCCAGGAGACGACCAGAGTGCTTACTGAGGCTTCTATTAACGGTGCACAGGATGAACTCAGGGGCCTTAAAGAGAACATCATTATGGGCCGACTGATACCTGCAGGCACAGGCACAGACATGTACAAAGAGACATTTGTCGAAGCCGGTGAGGAGTTCGGCAGCAACGAACAGTAATAAATAATCGTAAAGGCCATTGAACATTTATGTTCAATGGCCTTTTTGTTTTAGATCAATTAAACCTGTAAAAATCTGCATTTTTTTTTATAATTAACCGTGGAATCAAAAAGAAAAATTATCTACCCGACACTTTCGATCTTTGCTGTCATAGCTTGCGGTACTTTAGGATATGTTCTTATAGAGGGATGGAGCTTTCTTGATTCGCTCTATATGACGATAATCACCCTTACCACGGTCGGATATAAGGAAGTCCATGTGCTTTCGAGACCCGGGATGGTGTTTTCTATCATTCTTATGCTTTCCGGTGTCGGCGCAATGTTCTATACGTTGACGGTAGTTGCCAGGGCGGTAATTGAAGGTGAACTTAGAGACATTTTCGGGAGGAGAAAATTGACAAAGAAAATAGAGAACCTGAAAAATCATTACATAATATGCGGATTCGGCAGGATGGGTAAGATCATATGCCGGGAAATGAGAGAGAGCGGGGCATCGTTCATAGTTCTCGAAACATCATCCGAGATACTTTCTTCAATGGATAAAAGCATACTTTCTTTTCAGGGAGATGCCACCCAGGACGATGTGCTGAAGGCGGCAGGCATAGAGAAGGCAACCGGTCTTATATCAGTGCTCTCTTCTGATGCTGACAACCTTTATGTTGTACTTTCTGCAAGGGGACTTAATCCGAAGCTGCGGATAGTGGCACGTGCCAGTGAAGAGGGGGCTGAAAAGAAGCTTGTCAGGGCGGGTGCGGACAAGGTCATATCCCCGTATCATCTGGGCGGATTGAGGATAGCTCATACTATTTTGAAGCCGGCAGTTGTTGATTTTATCGAGTTTGCAACCAGAAGCGGCAACATTGAACTCCAGATGGAGGAGATAACGGTCAAAGGCTCTTCGCATATTGTTGACAGAAGCCTTGATCAATGCGGTATCAGGAAAGACCTCGGCATAATTATCGTTGCCATAAAGAGAAGTACAGGAGAGATGAGATTCAACCCTACATCAACTAGCATAATAAAGGCCGGTGACACACTTGTTGCGATGGGTGAGACAAAACACCTTGTGGAGCTTGAAAAACTGGTAGGGGTTTAGGAGGAGAGTTGTCCGGTTCATTGTCATTCGGGACTGCCGGTCTGCATGTGGAGCATGGATGATCACTGAAGATGACCTGAGGTTTTTAAGAAAAGCAGGATGTTCGGAATCGGTAATAAGGCACTGCATTGCTGTTACGGAAAAGGCCCTTGAAATAGCCGGCAATGTAACCGTTGCTGTGGATGCGGAGCTTATAAAAAAAGGCGCACTCAACCATGACATCGGCCGTGCAAAGACGCATGGTCTGGACCACTTCTGGATCGGTGCGGAGATCGCTGAAAAGCTGGGTATTGAGGAAAAGGTCGTAAGGATCATTGAGCGGCACATTGGTGCCGGTGTCACAAAAGAAGAGGCGCTGCAATACGGTTTCCCTCCCAAAGACTACATGCCTGAAACCCCTGAAGAGATCATTGTCTCCTATGCTGATAACCTTGTGCATGATACAAAAGCGGTCTCTTTTGATGAGGCCCTGGAAAAGTTCAAAAACAGGCTTGGCAAAGACCATCCGGTGATAGAAAGGTTCATTGCCATGCATGAGAAGGTCATGTCCTGGATGAAAGAGAAAGTTAAGTGAAGTATTATATCAAAACAGCATCAGCTCTTTTTATTGTCATGATATTTATTGCCGCGGGCTGCTCTGTCCCATCTCCCTATAAGATCACAAAGACAGTTGTTAAAGGGGGCATAGGGGCAGCTGCCGGGTCATACAGTCTGTCGGTCGGGTCTGCGAGGATGGCTTACAGGATACTATTTCCCGAGTGCCTCGTCTGCAACACCGCATGAATCAAAGTTGCTCATGAATATGGGGAACGGTTCTTTCGGGCAGATAGAGTACAGCTTCTTGACGAACTGCACCACATAAGTTGCGCTCCTGTGGCTCATGTGCGCGTCTTTATCCGCAAAGACCATGAAGTGTATGAAACTTGAAGGGTCATTATCCATCTGGAGTGATTTATACATAAGAGTCCCGGGTTCTTTTTCCCGTACATTTGAAATAAGTTCATTGATGGCCTCTTTTGCTTCCTGGATCTTCTCCTCTTCAACCTGGAAGGGGATCATTACATACTCTTTCATTATTGCCTCCGTAATTAGATCGAACAGTTAGTTTTTTTTGATAGATGTCAGATACCGGAACAATATCCGGTATGCCTTGGGCGGTTTGTTCGAAGCTTTTTCCTTTACTGCATTGCGTACAAGCTGTGACAGCTGTTGTCTGTCCGCGTCAGGGCATTCCTTGAGGATCTCTTCGATAAGCGCCTTGTTCCCGCTGATAAGCTCGTCCCGCCATGTCTCTATTTCCTTGAATGAAGCGGCCTTGTGATGGGATCCCTGTTCTATCTGATCTATCGCCTCCTGTATGGGGGCGGAATCTATCCTGCGCATCAGTGTGCCGATATACTGCATCTGCCTTTTGATCGCGCCGTGTGATTTTATAGTTTGTGAAAACTTGACAGCATCATACAGTTCTTCTGGAAGATTCATGTCATTCAGCACTGCATTAGAAAGCTTTACCAGTTTTCCCCCGAGTTTCTGGAGGTCTTCAGCCTCAATTTTCTTTTCTGTTCTGCTTATATAGTCCGTTGTTTCATCAACGTCATCTGTATTTTGCAGCGGATCACGGTCAATAGAGTTCATATTTCACCAGCCGGCCGTCAAGTCCGCCTGTTTCCAGCGGTTTTTTCCATTTGGCCTTAAGCCCTATCTTTTTTATGAACTCCCGTTCACCGAAATATATGTATGCGTTTGAACCCGTGCATTTCTGCTTCAGGAAGTCTCCGAGCGATTTATAGAAAAGTTCTAATTTGTCGCGGTCTCCTATGCGTATGCCGTAGGGCGGATTTGTAACGATGACCATGTTATGAAGGTCTTTGGACTTTTCAATGTCACGTATGGAGAGCTTTACACTGTCGCCATATTTGAGATTTTTAAGATTCGTCCTTGCTATATCAGTGGCCCTTTTTGATATGTCGCTTCCGCTTATAAGCCCTGCCGGGGGTTTACGGATAGCTGAGTCTACCTGTTTTTTTACCTTTTTCCATAAAACGCTGTCAAAGTCAGGCAGGGATTCAAACCCGAAACGTTTCCTCGAAAAGCCTGTTGGAATCCTGCAGTAATACATGAGCGCTTCGCAAAGCAGGGTGCCTGATCCGCACATCGGATCATAAATAGGCACTGACCCGTCCCATCCGGAATATCTTATAATGGCAGCAGCAACCGTCTCCTGCATGGGGGCTTCTACGGTTTCTTCACGGTAGCCCCTTCTGTGGAGTGATCCGCCGGAGGTTTCTATGCTTATAACAGCCCTGTCATTATCTATGTGAAGGTTGACCCATACGTCAGGGTTCTGCCTTTCAACATCAGGCCGTTTCCCGGAGGTTTCTTTAAATGAGTCGGCAATGGCATCTTTGATGCGCAGGGACGCATAGTGTGAATTGTTTATCCTGCTGTTTGATACATTGCTGAAAATGGCAAAAGTCTTTCTCAGTGATATGAAATCCGGCCAGTTAATGCTTTTGGCCTTTTTATACAGATGATCGGTCGTATGGCAGTTAAAAGATATAAGCGGCGCGATTATCCTGGATATAAGCTTTGAACAATAATTGATCTTGTACAGGGTCTTTTTGTCAGCATTGAAGTATATGCCCCGATAAGCCGGGCTGATATCATATGCCCCAAGCTCAGAAAGCTCCTGCTCACCGAGTTCTTTAATACTGTCTGCTATCTGCGCGAAATAGCGGTTGCCTATTTGATAATCGTACATTGGACAGTTAGTTTAACAGATTCGGGGGAGAAAGCGGGAAAGCGTGAAAGCTCGTAAGCGTGAAAGTGAGGAATGACATGTGTATGCACATATTGTAATTGATGATAACATATTAATAATAAACGGTTATGTGTTTTACGGCAGGTGGGAGGAGGATAAATGAAAGTTACTTCTTCTGTTGTTCCTGTTACTATCTTACTGTAGTTGCTTCCCCACCACCCACTGATGTTTCACACCTGAAACATGATCATTCCAAAATATTTCATTAATGGAACACGTGAAACACTCGCTTCAGTATTGAAAATATAGAAGAACAACTTTAACCCTC
>CBFDEG010000112.1:0-8376 GCA_965603765.1 uncultured bacterium
TTCTCACAAAGCGGTCTGTTTTTATGTTTTTAGTATGAAACCTGTGGCCGCCAAGGTCATATCTGAACTCACCATGCTGTAATGTTTTGGAAAGTCCGCCAACAGTGCTGTCGCTTTCAAACAATGCCACAGGCATTCCGGCCTTTGCAAGACTGTATCCGGCCGCAAGACCGGTAAGGCCTCCGCCGAGAATTACAGCTTTGTTGTTTTGCTGTGACGGGACACGGTGGATAAATTTTAACAGGTCATTGGGAAATTGATTCATGTCAGGTTCTGAAAAAATATTCGGGGCGCTTACAAGAAGAGCCCCGAATTAGTAAATAAGAAAAAATATTTAAATTATTCGCCGTAACCGCCAGCTGCTTCTTCACCACCGCCGTAGCCGCCTGCCTCTTCACCGCCGGCTTTTTCACCGCCGCCGTAGCCGCCTGCTTCTTCGCCGCCGCCGTAACCGCCAGCTGCTTCTTCACTGCCGTAACCACCTGATTCTGAAGCGGGTTCCTGTTTCTGACATGCAACCAGCGAGAGGGTTGATACTGCAAAAAGTACACATAAAACGATTGCTAACCATCTTTTCATATTATTTCCTCCTCTACTGAATATTTAAACGGGCTTATGCCCTCATTTATGCACACTGACTTTAACCGCAGCATGAAGTCCCTGTTATATGAATTATATAGTGGTTCTCTTTTTTGTCAATAGATGAACTGCATCCTGACATGCCGGCAAATGCCCTGACTTTTTTTGCATCCTGTTCTGTGCCAACTGTAATATTCAAAGATACACTGCATCCATGTCCGGATGACAGTGTATCTTTGAGTTTTGCTAACGTGTTGTCCAGCCCTGATTCCATTGCATTTATATCCATTGTATATCAAGGAAAAACGTTTATTAGTCTTCCATCGGCTTGATGAACTTGAAGTAAACCATGGTCCAGTTGCCGAGAATTATAAAGAGTATTGCTACAATGCTTCCTATGGAGAGAGTTGATGCTCCTGTAAGCCCCTGTCCAATGTTACAGCCGCCTGCAACTGTTGCGCCGAACCCCATCATGATACTTCCTACGCATACTGAAAGAAGCTCGTCAACAGGAGGAGACTTCCATTTGAACTCTTTTAATACCTTTGCGCTTATGAATGCTCCGAAAGGAACAGCGATTATAAAAATGGATGCCCATGTGATCTTGAAAGGTCCAAGGTCGTACATCGGGAACACCCTTGACAGCGGATGCGCTGATGACATTGCAGTGCCTGTCAGCAATGTGCCGAAGAACTCGCCTGTAGGTGTTGTGAAAGAAAGACCTCTTGGAAAGCCTTCCCATACACTCCCGGCCCAGAAGGCCGCGATGCCCAGGAGTCCAAGGAGAATACCTACCTTAGGCCATTCAAGGCCCTTTTGTTTGGGGGCTGAAAAAGGTTTGCCTTTAAATATGTATATGCTGATCGCTCCGCAGACTGCAGCTATTACCGCCCATTTAATGGTCGGGCCCTGTCCGATTATGTTATAAAGTGTCGGTACCTTCTGTCCGGCAATAGGCATCTTGACGCTTTTTAAAAGCTTGTAGACCGGGTTAAGGACGCCGGTTGCTGTCATATGTATTCCCAGGAAGAAACCCATGACCGCAATGAGAGAGTTGAACTGTCCCTCGCCTATCTTATACCATACCCCGCTTCCGCATCCGCCTACCAGGACTATCCCGAGACCGAACACGTAACCGCCGACCATATTGGCGATCGGATAAAAAGGCTGTTTCGGAAGCCAGAAAAACTTCATGTCAGCAAGCAGGTTTGCGCCCACTATCATTACTACAAGTGCGATAAGGTAACCGCGGAAAAGGGTGTAGTCCTGTATGAAAATAGTGTCCCTGAAAGCAGTGTTCATGCAGAAACGTCCACGCTGAAGTACAAAACCGATTGCTAGTCCGAGCAACAGACCGGAAGCAACAAAACCAAAAGTGAGTCCGCCCATTTTTTTACCTCCTGATTGATGTGTGTTTAAGTTTTATAAAAAACGGTTATTTTGTGAAAGGAATTATATTTTGTAATTCGAAAGGCATGAAATGCCCTGTAAATCAAATCCAGAATAATTTAACATATTAATCTTAAAAAGAAAATTTGTAAATTTAAATATTGTAATAAACATATAAGTTCAATAGTTACCTCGGGTTACAGAGTATCCGGCTGACCGTCTTATTGTGTCAATTCATGTTCATAGAAGGTATTGTAAGTTACTCCGCGGCTTATAAGAAAATCTATTACTTCAGAGGGTTTGAAGTACATTCTTAATTTCCAGGCATTTCTGCTGGTCCCGCTGAATATGCTGTCATCGAGTCCTTCCATGTAGGTGATTATGTCCTCTACTTCAGTGTCACTGAACCCGGTCTTTATCCCTTTATTTTCCTGTTGCAAAGAAACCGGCCCGATGAGCCTGTTTTTGATCCTTTTGATGGAATCAAGAAAAGGCTTTCCCGCCTTACTGTTTAAAAAGCCGGGGATATCAAGCAGGTATCTCTGTATTTCCGGTATATTCGGGACATTGTTCGTGAGTTCAAGGTCCACCCCGAGGTTTTCATTGCATAATGAGATGAAGTTCTTGACCAGCATGGGACTCTGTCCTTCCGGGGTCCTGTTCAGGGTGAGGACAGGGCGGAAATCCTTTTCTATCTCTTTCACGACCGGCAGCATGTCAGGGGCAAATGTCTCGACCTGCTTGGTCAGCCAGTCAAATGTAAAATTCTTTTCATCCCCTGTCGTTTTTGACCGGGCATCGATCATGGGTCCTATCTCAGGGTGTTTGCTGAAAATGCTCTGGAGCTTTCTGAACAGAGAGCCCTTCACAAACCCGTAGGCATTCATGACAGCGGCAGGTTCAGAGGCTGTTACCAGTATGCCGCGGTCTGACATGCCGAAGAAATCAAGGGTGTTGAAATGAACACCGGCACCGAGATCAATAATAATATAGTCTGCGGGAAGTGATCTTATATGCCGCATCATTTTAAGCTTCATCCAATGTGCGGGGTTTGCCATGCCGGGGATGAACTCGGCCCCGCTTATAAGCTTCAGGTTTTCAACGGATGTTTCAATAAGTATCTCTTCGAGGGACGGGACATTCTTAAGTATGAAGTCAGCCAGTGTCCGTGTTTTTGTGGTTATCCCCAGATAGGTATGCAGGTTAGCAGCCCCCAGGTCAAGGTCAACCAGTATGACGCGGTTGCCGTCTTTGGCAAGTGTTGTCCCAAGGGCAACGGACAGGATGCTTTTGCCCACACCGCCCTTGCCGCCGCCGACTGAAAATATGGTTTTTGTTTTCTGTGCCTTAGCCATAGAGTTTGTGATTATATCATAAATAAACATGTTCGTAGAAGTTTTTTTAATGTGCGATTATGTTATTGGAAGCCAATATATTTGTAGTGTATGAACGAATCATCTGTATTGAGGGTTCAGGTGTATGCAAGTGATTTTTTCATAGCATTTGATATATTAATCTTGCTTTTAAATTTTTTTAAAATTATAGTATGAAAAATTTGATTTCAATATAATTTAAATAATAAAACATTTATTTGTTGAGTAATAATTGGCAGGGAATGCGGTCCCCGGCTGGTAAAGCTAAAATATATGGATGCTCCAATAAATAAAAAATATTCTTTTAAAAGTATAAGATCTCGCCTTACCTTTTGCTTTATCATTATTTCCGTTGTCCCTTTTATATTTTCAAGCTTCCTGTTGTATGAATACTTGATGGATCTGCGCAAGACGACTATATATAATGAGCTTGAGGTGATCAGGGACCTTAAGGTCAATGAACTGAACAGTTGGCTTAATTACAGGATCGGAGACATTCGTACCATTGCAGATGATGACGAGATAAGGCAATTGGGAGAAAATATGGGTAATAGTATGTTGAACAAGAAAGACGAGGCAGTTTTTACAGATGCAAAGAATCATATCGATAGGATTGTTCGGAACCACAGAGCATTTTCCGAAATTTTTGTTGTAGATTCTTCGACAGGTAGAATACTTGTCTCTTCAGACAAAACCGCAGAAGGCAGGTACTGCACGAAAGAATCTTATTTTACGGGCGCCATAGATAATAAGGGACTATTCATTAAGGACATTTATTATTCAAATACTGAAAACAGACCCAGTATGACTTTTTCCATGCCTGTTTTTAGTATGAATAAAAGGGGACAGATTGTTGGGGTCCTTGTTGCACGGATCAATCTTGAATCGTCGCTCTATAAGCTTTTACTTAATCGAGAGGGAATGGGAGAGACGGGTGAAACGCTTATTGTTAATAAAGATGAAATTGCATTGAATGAATTGCGGTGGTACAGTGGCGCACCTCTTAAACTGAAAATCATGAGGGAAGACACAATATATGCTGTTCAGGGCGAGACTGGCGTTATGGAGACAGAAGATTACAGGGGGGAAAAGGTGCTTGCAGCTTATACGCAGGTCCCACGTACTGGCTGGGGTTTCATAGCAAAACAGGACATCAGGGAGAGTTATGCCCCAATATATGAATTAAAAAAATGGACATTGCTGGTTGCAGTTATAACAGTTCTTGGTGTTGTAATATTGGCAGTTGCAGTTTCTGCGTCTATTTCAAGATCTATAGAGGCGCTGGATAAAGGAACAGAAATTATTGGGAGCGGAAACCTGGATTATAAAGTCGGGACAGACAGACAGGACGAGATTGGAAAGTTGTCCAGAAAATTTGATCTAATGATAGAGAAGATAAAAATGGTTACGGCTTCCCGTGATGAACTGAATTATGAAATAGCCGAGCGGAGAAGACTGGCAAAGGCAGTGTTTGAGGTTGAGGAACGGGAAAGACAGCGTATAGGATATGATCTGCATGATGGGTTGGGACAGCTTCTGACCGGAATTTCATTTAAGAGTCAATACCTTTTTGACAGCCTTAAGGAAAGATCAGTGCCTGAGGCCGAGGATGCTGAAAGGATCATTTTTCTTATAGACAGAGCAAAAGAAAAGGTAAAGCTGCTGTCAAAAGGACTTTCTCCAATAGTTGGAAAGGGTGAGGAAAGTCTGATGTTAGCCATGAAAGACCTTGCAGCAAGGGTTGAAAAAATGTTTGATGTTCATTGCCGTCTGATATGTGATGCCCCTGTAGTAATAAATAATGAATCAGCTGTCGCCAATCTTTACCGTATTGCCCAGGAGGCAGTCACCAACGCGGTTAAACATGGGAAATCGAAAAATATTGAAGTCTGTCTTGAGCGGGAAGACGATGAAATTATTTTAACAATTAAGGATGATGGAAATGGCATCCACGAATTTAATACAGGGAACAGCGGAATGGGACTTGGTATTATGAAATATCGTGCTAATATTATTAACGCGTCATTTGATATACGGCCGCTTGAAAGTGGAGGCACACTGGTGAAATGTGTTCTTAATGATAAAAAGGGGAAGGGGGAAATATTGTGAATATGATCAAAGAACCTGAGGAAAAATTGAAGCGTAAAGTCTTTATAGTTGATGACCACGCTGTTGTACGTGAAGGTCTTGCACAGCTGATCAATAGAGAGAATGATCTTGTCGTATGCGGAGAGGCATCAAGTGTTTCTGATACATTGCAGCATTTTTCGAAGTGTGTTCCTGATATTGCAATAATTGATCTCACATTAAAAGACGGCAGTGGAATAAGGCTTGTAGAAAATCTGGTATATTCATGGCCCGGTTTGATGATGATAGTTCTTTCAATGCATGATGAATTTATATATGCCGAGCGTTGTTTGAAGGCAGGAGCCAGTGGTTATATTATGAAGAATGAACCGGCAGTGAAAATTATATCTGCTTTGAGAAAGGTCCTTGACGGTGAAATTTATGTAAGTGAAAGTTTTGGAGCAGCGATGTTGAAAAATCTTACCGTTAATAAAGTAAAACATGATAATAACTCTGTTGGAAACCTGAGCAACAGGGAGCTTGAAGTTTATCAACTGGTTGGTCAGGGCCTTAAAAAATGGGACATAGCTGAAAAATTAAATCTTAGCGTAAAAACAGTTGAAAATCATATAGACCATATCAGTAAAAAGTTGAATTTAAAAGGTTCTCATGAAGTGATTCTGCATGCAGTTAAAAACTCTATAGGAATATGACAGTTATCTGCGACCGGTAACTCCTGGGAATTTTATTTGACCGGATTAATTCTGTCTTTTATCCAGCCTTAACATTCTGCTTCTATCATCAATACCGACTTGACAAATGAAATGGTTTTTGAACAGACCTGCTCGTGGTCTGTTCTCTGCGTTTATTGATATGAGGATATTCCCTATATGTGAAGGAAGGAATATCCCCATTTAGAAATATAACAGGTATCCGATGAATTAAATTACCAAGTAAACAATGTAAATAAGTTTACATTAAGCAACTTTAAAGAGAGGAGAGTCAGCAGGCGGTTGTAGGCAATTGCTTACGGCAACAGAAAACGCAATGCTGTAAAAATTATTTAACGATGGCATTTACTTATTTTTTCAGAGACATGCATACACTGGAACTTATAGCGAAACATGTGATTCCGTATACATCTGGACGAAGCAGTATCCGGGTATGGGACGCTGGATGTGCAATGGGTCCAGAGCCCTATTCACTTGCAATAGTTTTTGCGGAAAACATGGGGCATTTTGCCTTAAAGAATTTGAAGATAGACGCGACGGATATCGATGGCAGTAACCTTTTTGAAAAGATAATTAAAAACGGTGTTTACCCTAAAGATGAACTTAAAAGAATTCCGCAGGAATTATTTAAGAAATATTTTAGTGAAAATAATAAGCCTGATCATTATCAGATCTCGGAAAAATTAAGGAGTCGTGTTAATTTCAAAAAACATGATCTATGTTCCCTTCAGCCGATCGATGACGGATATAGTTTGATCATCTGTAAAAATGTGCTCCTGCATTTTCAACCATCTGAACGAGCAGAGGTTATAAAAATGTTTCACGGTTCTCTTGCCCCCGGCGGATATTTTGCTACTGAACAAACGCAGAAAATGCCAAGGGAGACAGAGGGTTTATTTGAACAGGTAGGCCCTGACGCTCAGCTGTTTCGAAAGGTTGGGTGATAGGGTTGAAGGTGATCATGCTTAATAATAATGAAAGTGTTTATTCGTGTAATTCATATCTTGTTGTTGGAGATTTTAAACGACTTGAAGACATGAATACACTTATTGATACAGGAACCAATGGGAATATTATTAATGAAATCGAGACGCTTTTTACGGGTGCCGGCAAGAGTCCTGTTGAGCAGATAATTCTTACTCACAATCATTTTGATCATTCTGGCGGTTTATCAGTGATAAAAAATAAATATAACCCGAAAGTATTTGCATTTGGAAAATCTGAAGGTGTGGATATAATTCTTGCTGACGGACAGATCATAAGAGTTGGTGATGTGGACTTTGAAGTTATTTATACCCCTGGACATTCGAATGATTCGATATGTCTTTATTCAGAAGATGAAGGAGTCCTTTTTTCAGGGGATACTACTCTTAAAATTGAAAAAGAAGGGTGTTCTTATAGTCGAAATTTTGTAAAAGCCCTGGAAAAAATATCGAGAAGAAATGTCAAGGCAATTTATTCAGGGCATGACCAGCCTATTTTGAAAAATACCAGAAAAATTATTCGTGATACATTGTTAAATATCAAAAGTCCATGTTTATGAAGGGGGAAAAATTAATTATGTTTTATTTGTGTCAATCATTATGAATGCAGTAAAGATAGAGTGCTAACTGGAAAATATAGAGTTAATTGAAAAAGTAGTATTAAAGAGAGATAAAATAAATTATAAGGAGGATTCATGGCTAAGAAAAATGATGTCAACGAGAACAAAGAAGTAGATAGTGGAAAAGGCAGTCAGTCTCTTAAAGAAGAGAATATGGAACTTCGGGAGCAGATGAAAGCGCTGACAAAAGAAATTGATATGCTTACCATGGCTGTTACTGAGGGAAAATTAGACAGGAGAGGCGAGCATAGTAAATTTGAGGGAGACGCTGCGAATATTGTCAAGGGTTTGAATGATATGATAGATGCCTTTGTAGGGCCGATCAATGTGACAGCCGAGTATGTAGACCGTATCTCAAAGGGAGACATACCGCCGGTCATCACAGATACCTATAACGGAGATTTCAACGAGATCAAGAACAATCTCAATAGCTGTATTGAAGTAATGAGCGGACTGCTTAAAGAAACAGACGTGCTTATCCAGGCAACAAAGGACGGCAAGCTTGACACCCGAGGCAATGCAGACGGATTTGCAGGCGGCTGGGGCGAGCTGGTAGGCGGAGTCAATGAACTGATAAACGCCTTTGTAGGGCCGATCAATGTGACAGCCGAGTATGTAGACCGTATCTCAAAGG
>CBFDEG010000113.1:0-8280 GCA_965603765.1 uncultured bacterium
GCTGCAACCGATGCTGACGGAGACCCGCTTGATTACAAAATAGATAAAGGCCCTGAGGGCATGAAAATAAATACAGACGGCTTGATCACATGGGACCTGCCCGATGACCTGAAAAGTCAATATGATGTTACCGTCTCTGTGAACGACAAACACGGCGGGGTAAAGATCATCCAGTTCACAGCCTCTATTTATTTTGAAGATACAAAAGAATAAGGCTTAATTACCCCTACTCGTAATATGTTGCAGAAGCAGTCTCGCTTTCCCATACAGTGACCGAAGAAATATCATAGGTCTCATCATCAGCCTTGTTCTTAAGCGATTCATATATCCACCTGGCTATATTTTCCGATGAGGGATTTTTTTCAGTAAAAGGAAAAAGATCATTCAGAAAAGAATGATCGAGTGTTGAAACTGTCTCATTAAGCGCTTCCTTCAGATCATGAAAATCAACAACAATCCCTATATCATTAAGCTTATCCGAAGCAACAGTGACCTGGACCCTCCAGTTATGTCCATGAAGTTTTTCGCATAGTCCTTTATATCCCCTGAGCTGGTGCGCAGCCGCAAAGTGTGTTTCTATCATTAATTCATACATTGTCGGTTGATCACTCCTTATCATCAAATTTAAACACAAGCTCACCTTTCTTGGTAAGCCCGTACTCTCGTGCAAATTCCTCAAGCATCTGGGGCTGTTCCTCGTTTATCTCTATCTGCCTTGTAATATCCTCTGACTGCCTTTTTATGGCAACGGTCTCAGCCGTAAAACTGTCTTTTACGGATTTCAGTTCAAGATACCTCAGCAACCCATTGTCCCCTGCTACTACGCTTATCGTCAGATATATAAGGACAAGAACCCCGATAGTACGGAATATCAGGGCCTTGACCTTACTGTTCTTTCTTGCTTTGTGCCTTCTTACATTACGCATCTGCTGATCCGGGATATTTATTTTAAATTATAAAAAACGTCCTTGCCCCTGTAAACAGCCGATTCACCAAGTTCCTCCTCTATCCTGAGCAGTCTGTTGTACTTGGCAACCCGGTCTGTCCTGGACATGGAACCGGTTTTTATCTGGCCGGTATTCATGGCAACCGCAAGGTCAGCAATGGTTGTGTCCTCTGTCTCTCCGGACCGGTGAGAAACAACCGCGGTATAACCTGCCCTCTTTGCCATCTCAATTGCTTCAAGGGTTTCTGTCAGGGTCCCTATCTGATTAAGCTTAATAAGAATAGAGTTAGCAATGCCCTTGCTTATGCCTTTGGCAAATATCTCTTTATTCGTGACAAATATATCATCACCAACGATCTGGACCTTATCACCGATCTTCTGGGTCATCTTCTCCCAGCCCTTCCAGTCATTCTCTGACAGGCCGTCCTCTATGGATATAACAGGATATTTCTTTGTCAGTTTTGCATAAAAATCTATCAGATAATCAGAAGTGACCGTCTTGCCTTCAAAAGTGTACTTGCCGTTCTTATACAGCTCGGAAGCTGCAACATCCAGCGCGATAAAGACATTCTCACCGGGTTTATATCCGGCCTTTTTAATGGCTTCGATTATTATCTTTATTGCTTCTTCGTTTGACTTCAGGCTCGGTGCAAAACCGCCCTCATCACCTACAGCGGTATTGAGGCCCTTAGCGCTTAAAAGTTTTTTCAATGTATGGAATATCTCTGCCCCGGCCCGTAAGGCATCGCTGAAGGTCTTGACACCGGCAGGCATTATCATGAATTCCTGGATGTCCAGATTATTATCAGCATGTTCACCGCCGTTTATTATATTCATCATAGGCACAGGAAGCTCACACGCGCCCACACCGCCTATATATTTATACAGAGGAAGTTCGGCCTCCATCGCTGCTGCCTTTGCAATTGCAAGCGACACACCGAGAATGGCATTGGCCCCGAGCTTGCTTTTGTTCTTTGTGCCGTCAAGCTTGATCATCTTGTTATCAAGATAGCTCTGCTCATCAGCTTCAAACTCTAAAAGAACGGGAGCTATTTTTTCATTAATATTCTTGACCGCTTTTTGCACACCCTTACCCATATAGCGTTTATCCTTGTCCCTGAGTTCGATCGCCTCTCTCTGGCCTGTTGATGCTCCGGACGGAACAGCTGCCCTGCCGAAAGCGCCGCTTTCGAGCATAACATCGACCTCAATGGTTGGATTTCCCCTGCTGTCTATTATCTCTCTGCCATGCACATCAAAAATGTCACTCATTTGTTACCTCCGGATCATTTATATTTGTATTTTGAATAAACAGTTTTTTCTCTTTAAGTGTGGCCCTCACAAAGCTGCTGAAAACAGGGTGCGGATCAAGCGGCCTTGATTTGAATTCAGGATGGAACTGACATCCCAAAAACCAGGGATGGTCCTTTATCTCGACAATTTCGACAAGCTGTTTGTCAGGGCTCATTCCGCTGATGGTCAGGCCTTTCTCCTCAAGAACATCCTTATATTCATTGTTAAATTCATACCTGTGTCTGTGTCTTTCGAATATTTCATCTTTGTCATAGGTCTCAAACGCTTTAGTCTCCTCAACGAGCACACATGGATACTCACCGAGCCTCATTGTACCGCCTTTATCTGATTTCAGATCACGGCGCTGGACCGTCTGGTTCCTGAAATCATACCATTCCTCAATAAGATATATGACAGGATATTCGGTCTCTTTATTAAATTCGGTACTGTTGGCTGATTTCATATTGCATACATTACGCGCAAACTCTATTACCGCGCACTGCATGCCCAGGCAGATACCCAGGAAAGGTATCTTTTTCTTTCTCGCATAACCTACGGCCTCTATCTTGCCTTCAATGCCCCTTTCACCAAAACCGCCCGGGATCAATATACCGTCTACATCAGCAAGATATCTGTCAGCGCCATTTTTCTCGATATCCCCGGAATCAACCCACTGTATCTCGACCTTAACGTCATTTGCTATACCGCCATGTATAAGTGACTCATTAAGGCTTTTATATGAGTCCTTGAGTCCGACATATTTACCGACCATGGCAATTATGACCTTGTCGGAAGGATGTTTGATCTTCTTCACAACACTAGCCCATTTAGCAAGGTCCGGATCCTTTGTATCAAGCGCAAGCTTTTCAACAACAAGCCGGTCAAGGCCTTCACTGGAAAGATCGAGCGGCACCTCATAAATGGATGCCACGTCCCTTGCCGCTATTACGGATTCAACATCAAGATTGCAATGAAGCGCTATCTTATTTTTGAACGATGTGGACAGCGGCTTCTGTGTACGGCAGATAAGGATATCAGGCTGTATACCGATCGCCCTTAATTCTCTGACACTATGCTGGGTCGGCTTTGACTTCAGCTCACCCGCTGTCTCAATATATGGAACAAGTGTGAGATGCACATAAATTACATTTTCCCTGCCAATATCATGTCTGAACTGCCTGATCGCCTCAAGAAACGGCAGACTCTCAATGTCACCGATCGTACCGCCTATCTCGACGATAACAACATCATAGCCTTCAGATACAGACTTGATCGCGTTTTTTATTTCATCTGTTATATGAGGAATGACCTGAACGGTCTCTCCGAGATAATCTCCCCTTCTCTCCTTGAGCAGAACATTATAATAGATCTTCCCTGTTGTAAAATTGTTCTTCTGGCGGGTACGAGATGAGAGAAACCTCTCATAGTGACCGAGGTCAAGATCTGTCTCCGCCCCGTCATCAGTAACGAACACCTCACCATGCTGAAAAGGGCTGAGTGTACCGGGGTCTACATTAATATAAGGGTCAAGCTTCTGTATTGTGACCCGAAGCCCCCTTGCTTCAAGCAGCGCCCCCATTGCGGCTGCGGCAATTCCTTTACCAAGTGCTGATACAACTCCTCCGGTTACAAAAATGTACTTTGTCATATCTCTTTCCTTTTAGTGCGTTTCTATCGTTTAGTGCGTTTTTCTGTTAATTATATATGTTCCGCTTTGATCAGGTCTTCAGGCGTATCTATTCCTACTGTCTCAAATTCAGTCTCTTTGACCTTTATTTTCATTCCGGTTTCAAGCGCCCTTAACTGTTCGAGCTTTTCAATGGATTCAAGCATTGTCCCGGGCATTGATGAAAACGCCATCAGTTCTTTTTTCCTGAAACCATATATACCTATATGTTTAAAAACCGGCGGCATATTCTCTTTTAATGATATATCATCAAGGCCATTCCATTCGTCCCTGTTATACGGAATAGGAAACCTCGAAAAATAAAGCGCAAAACCATCACAATCCATGACAACCTTCACAACATTTGGAGACCTGAGCTCTTCAACGTCTTTTATCCTCTTTGCAAGCGTGCTCATTGAAGCTTTATCATCATTGTACAACAGTTCAATTACATCATCAATCATCTGCGGCTCTATGAACGGCTCATCACCCTGGACATTCACGACAACATCACAATCGATGCCTTCAACCGCCTCCGCTATCCTGTCCGAACCGCTTTTATGCATATCTGATGTCATAACAGCTTTTCCGCCGAATGCCTCGACCGCATCAAATATCCTTTTATCATCTGTTGCAACAAGCACTTCATTTACAAGGTTTGCCTTTAATACACGCTCATACACATGCTGTATCATGATCTTACCTTTTAGGGGGGCAAGCGGCTTGCCGGGGAAGCGTGTAGAGTCAAACCTTGCTGGAATTATGGCCACCGCGTTTTGCACGTTCTACTTTACAATATTTACTTTCTAAGTTCAAGGAGAAATTGAATGTTTGGGAGGATAAATAGTACAATTCAATAGATTGTATGGGTGAACCGACCATTCCCCGCTACTATAGCATTCACAGGAAGACCTTAAGGAGCAACTATATCATGCCAAAAGCAATAGCACTATATTCAGGCGGACTCGACAGCACTCTCGCGATACTCGTGATGATGAAGCAGGGCATTGAAGTGACTGCTATAACATTTATGAACCATTTCGGGTGCGATATAAGCGACAAATCATCATGTTCAAAAGACCCGTTTGCCGCATCCGTCAAGTTCGGGTTTAAAGTAAAACTCTCACACCTCTCAGACAAATTCATGGAAATAGTCAAAAACCCTGAACACGGGCATGGCAAGAACATGAACCCCTGTATTGACTGCAGGATTCTGATGCTCAGAGAGGCAAAGGTGATGATGGAGCTTATGGGAGCGGACTTCCTGATAACCGGAGAGGTCATCGGCCAGAGACCCATGAGCCAGAGAAAAGAGAGTTTCCCGATGATAGACAAGGCAGCGGACGTAAAAGGCATTGTTGTAAGGCCGTTATGCGGAAAGATACTCCCCTCAACAATCCCGGAAGAACAGGGACTTATAAAAAGAGAACTGATGTATGACTTTAACGGGAGATCACGCAAACCCCAGATGGCGCTTGCCCAAGAGCTGGGGCTTACAGAATACCCTGCCCCGGCCGGAGGATGCCTGCTCACAGAGCCGAATTATTCATATAAATTAAGAGAACTCCTTGATCATAAAAAAGACCCGGACTACAAGGACATTCACTTCCTGCGCCTGGGCAGACACTTCAGAGTCACCCCTGACTGCAAAATAATCGTTGGCCGCCACAAAGATGATAATAATGCCATAAGAGCGCTTCTTGACCCTGACGACCATATTTTCAAGGTAGAAGGTGTCGGAAGCCCGACCGTGGTCATCCTGGGAAATGCAACTGATGAAGTGATCGAACTCGCCGCATCACTTTGCGCAAGATATTCAGATGCCAAAAATGAAGACGAAGTCAGTGTAGCGATCAAACAAGGGGAAGATAAACATTACCGCACAGTCAAACCAGCGGATGATGAAGTGCTGAAGCAATACATGATCGTAAAGCCATAGGTCCGATAGGACGTATTGGTCCTATAAAATAGGTCTTATAGGACTTATAAGACCTATGATCGAGGTTCAACCTCGATATAAGACTATTGCTACCCATTTATCGTTAATAGTTTTTTCTTTAAGGGTCAATCCGGCTTTTTGCATTGCATCAATTACTCCGTCCTCCTGCCCGACTAAGATACCGGACATAATTGCAATGCCGTTTTTGTTCAGCCTTTCTGATATGTCTGAAGCTATCTCTATCAATATGCCGGACAGGATGTTTGCGGTAATAAGATCATATGTACCATTGACCGCCTGTATGTCTCCCTGCCGTATATCTATACTCTGAATACCGTTAAGTTCAGCATTCATCCGGGTTGCATCTACTGCAAGATGATCAATGTCAACGGCAGTAACATTACTGAACCCGAGCTTTGACGAAGCAATCGCAAGCACACCCGTACCGGTGCCGACATCAAGCATGCTCCCGATCTTGTGATCACCTGCATATTTTTCAAGAAGCTCAAGGCACATAAAGGTAGTTGCGTGCTGTCCCGTGCCGAATGCCATTCCGGGATCTATTACCAGCTTTATCCGGTCGGTCTCATGATCAAGCCATGAAGGAACAATAACAAAATTATCTCCGGCATCTATCGGGGCAAAGAACTTTTTCCACTCCTCATTCCAGTCCTGTCCGGGAATGTCCTTTGATTCAAACGAGATATCAGGGTCAAGGCCCGAGGCCTTTAATACCGTCTTGAATTCAAGAAGTTCATCAGATATTTGGTTCAGATCTTTATGGCAGTCAAAATATACTGTAATGGTTTTGTTATTTTCGACAAGACCGAGCATGCCCATTTCTGACAGCCTGGCTGTCAAAGCATCGCGTGATTCGTCCGGGACATGGATTATGATCTCTTTGTAGTTCATAGGTCTTATAAGTCCTATAAGCATAAGTCCTATTGGACCTAGAGTCTAACGGCTACGCCTTTAGACCGAAGATATTCTTTGGTCTCTTTTATTGAGAATTCTCTGTAGTGAAATATCGAGGCTGCAAGCGCGGCATCCGCTTTACCTTCCACAAGACCGGCGCGCATATGCTCAAGCGTCCCTACCCCGCCGGAAGCAACAACCGGGATCGAGACAGCTTCGGATATCCTGCGTGTAAGTTCTATATCAAAGCCTATCTTTGTTCCGTCCCTGTCCATGCTTGTCAGGAGTATCTCGCCTGCGCCCAGCTCTTCCATCAATTTTGCAAACTTGATCGAATCAAGCCGCCGCATCTTTCTGCCTCCGTGTGTTGAGAGCGCCCATACAGGCGAATCATCTGAAGGTATTTCGAGCCTTGCATCACTCAATGCAGGATCGCTCAGCCATGAGAGCCAGGGTTCATCCGGTTCAAATGTCATGTCAGGAATGACCCTTTTTGAATCAACAGCAACCACTATACATTGGCTCCCGAACCTCTCAGCCGCTTCTTTTATAAAGTACGGAGTCCGGACAGCGGTAGTATTCAGAGAGACCTTGTCGCAGCCCGCATTCAGAAGGTCCCTTATATCATCAAGCGTCTTTATCCCGCCGCCGACCGTAAGGGGCATAAATACGTCATCAGCGGTCCGTGCAACAACATCGAGTATTGTCTTGCGCTTTTCATGAGAAGCGGTAATATCGAGAAAGACAAGTTCGTCAGCGCCCTCTTTATCATAGAACTTCGCATTCTCAACAGGGTCGCCTGCGTCTATGAGGTTCTGAAAATTAACACCCTTTACAACACGGCCGTCTTTTACATCCAGACATGGTATGATTCGTTTAGCCAGCATTTTTCACCAATTCGATCGCTTCCTTCAGATCCAAAGCCCCGCTATATAGCGCCTTTCCGGTAATAACTCCCCAGAGGTTGTTTATCTGCATGAGTGCTTTTATATCATCAAGTTTTGATACACCGCCTGATGCTATTACAGGTATTTTTACAGACTCCGTCATTTTGGCCATTGCCTCTATGTTCGGGCCTGTGAGCATACCGTCCCTTGATATGTCTGTATAAATAATGCCTGCCGCGCCGATGGCCTCCATCTGCCTCGCGAATTCTATGGCGTCAAATTCAGTCACCTCGACCCAGCCCTTTATTGCAACCTTGCCGTCCTTTGCATCAATTCCCACGATCACCTGTCCGGGAAATTTTTTACAGGCATCTTCAACTACCTCAGGGTTCTTTGCCGCTGAAGTCCCGATTATTGTACGGTCAACTCCGAGGCTGATAAGTTTTTCTATCCTCTCAACATCCCTTATTCCGCCGCCAAGCTCTATCGGTATATCTATCGCTTCCCTTATCGCCTTGATTTTATCGAAGTTTTTCTGCTCTCCGGTAAAGGCGCCGTCAAGATCCACAACATGCAGAAGCTCTGCACCAAGGTCCTGCCACTTCCTCGCCATCTCAGCAGGGTCATCAGAATA
>CBFDEG010000114.1:0-8137 GCA_965603765.1 uncultured bacterium
GTGCGGAACTCGGCAAGGCAGTTGTTATCCTTGACAGGCCGAACCCTATCGGCGGTAAACATACAGAAGGTAATATTCTTGATAGCGCTTACAGATCATTTGTCGGGCTTCGTCCTCTGACTGTGCGACATGGGATGACAATAGGAGAGATCGGTAACTATCTCAAAAACGAATTCTATCCTGAACTGGAGTTGCATGTTATCAAGATGCGGGGATGGAAGCGGAACATGCTGTTTGGGGAGACAGGACTTCCGTGGGTCATGCCTTCACCGAACATGCCGACGCTTGATACAGCAATTGTCTATCCGGGCATGTGTCTGCTTGAGGCCACGAACATAAGCGAGGGCAGGGGGACAACACGGCCGTTCGAGATATTCGGCGCGCCTTTTATCGGGCCTGATGCGCTTGTGAAAAGATTGAACAGCTTCAAACTCCCGGGAGTCATCTTCAGGCCGATGTCCTTTGAACCGACATTCCAGAAACATGCCGGCAAGCTCTGCGGAGGGGCTCAGATACATGTGACTAACCAAGACAGATATAAACCTTTCAAAACAGGCGTTGCTATTTTAAAGGCTATACATGACCTTTATCCTCGTAAGTTCAAATGGAACAGCCCGCCTTATGAATATGAGAAAAAGAAAAAGCCTATTGATATACTCGCGGGTGGTGACGGTTTAAGGAAAAATATAGATAGCGGCAGAACACTTCAGTATATGGAGGACGGGTGGAAAGCCCAGTGTTCGGAGTTTAATAGAAAGATCAGAAAGAAATATTTGTTTTATAAGTGATCAGGTCGGATTCTCTTCGGATATTGTTTTTTCTTCATCCATCAGCTCTTTCATATCAAGGGCACTGTCAAAATCATCGATCTGTTCCTGGGTAAGGAGCAGGTCCTTCATGCCATAGACCTGCATCCTGCAGGCCTGGGTGAAAAGCCGGTTTACCAGCAGCAGGGAAGCGATCTCCATGTTATGTATTTTTTTCCCTGAAACGGCCTTCATGGTTTCTCTGATAAACCTTTTATCGTCCTCTTCGATATGTACAAAGGTTTTCAGCAGGGTGCGGTATTGCTCTTCACTGTCTTGCATGTTAAGGATGCTGTTCATGTTCCGGTAGAGGTCCCTTAATCGACTGCGGAATAATTTGTACCGGGAGTTAAGGTAGGTATTTTCTGATGCCTCAAACTCGTCCAGGTCATGTCTTATGCCTTTAAAGTTCTTGATAGAGTTCATGATGTTCCTGGAAGCATAGATAACCCTTTCCAGTTCTTTGGTTTCTGTCTCCTCCAGTTTCTGGGCCTGGAGCCGGGAGTAAAACTCGAAGATCTCGGAATGGAGCAGCTTTATGGTCTCGTACAGATCATACAGGCCGAACTTTTTCTTTGCCTGTTTTTCAAAGAAAGATCCACGGTCAATTACATGTTTTTCATCTATATTCAATAACCTGAGATTATAGATCTGACATTCATCAAGCAGATGGCTTATTTCCTTCCTTAATGCAGTTGCTGCGGCCTCAGGTACTTCAACCGGAGTATTATTGATATACATTGAAAGAATGGCTTTATGCTCAGGATAGATCCTTACGAGCATGCGGGCCAGTGAACCTATGAATGGGAAAAAGATGATCACCCCGATCAGGTTGAACAGGGTATGAAATAATGCCAGTGCCATTACGCTGTTGCGCTCAGTATCAATAAAAAGCCCGGTGATCCAGATCAGGCCATGGATGCTCAGAAATGCGAGCACCCCTGTTACTGCATTGAAGATCAGGTGGCTCATGCCGACACGTTTTTTGGATGGTATTCCCCCGAGGGAACCGAGCAGGACGGTAATGGTAGTGCCGACATTGGCTCCTATGACCATTGCCGCCCCCATGTTGAAGGTTATGATCTGGCTGTTAAGGGCGGTCAGTACGATCGCAATGCTGGCTGAACTGGACTGCATGAGGGCTGTTAAAATGGTCCCGGCCATAAGGTAAAACCATAGTCCGTAGTCCGGTATACGGTTCATATCAAAACTTTGCGTCAGGCTTTCCACACTCGACTTCATGTAGTCAAGACCGAGAAATAAAAAACCGAAGCCTATCAGGAGCCTGCATGCATGGAACGGTCTGGAAGATGAGTTGAAAAAGATGAGGCCTATGCCCGCAATGCCGATGATCGGAAGGGCGAAGGCTTCTATCTTTATTTTGAATCCAAGCATGGCAACTATCCATGCGGTGAAGGTGGTGCCGATGTTGGAGCCCATGACCACCCCTATGGCGTTTTCCATGCTCATTATCCCGGCCCCGACAAAGGCCAGGACCATAAGGGAGACTGCAGCGCTGCTTTGGAGAAGGGCTGTTGCGAGGGTGCCGCTGGTGACGGACCTCAGTCGCCCCTTTGTGTAAAGCCGGATCATCCGTTTGAACGCTTTTCCTGACAGGGCCTTTAACGCGTCCTCGAGCAGGAGCATTCCAAAAATGATAATGCCCAGACCTGCCACTAATTTCCAGATATCAAAACTTCCGTCCAATGTCATTCCTTTCAATACTAAACTGGTTTCAGTATGTAATTAATAATGTAACATTTTTTATTTTCATGCGTTGAGGATTACGAAGGATGCGGTTTGGTTGACAGTGACCTTGATGAGTGATATAAGTGATACAAACAATAAAAATTACTAAAAAGAGAGGAGATCATTGCGATGCATTTGAAATTAACTAATTTGGAGGCGGTTGCTGTAATGACCGCATTACAGCATTATCTTAAGGAAGTAGAGAAGATGGCAGAAGAAAAAGGCGTCCAGACCGAGAAGCAGACCCTCAAAGGGCTTATCAGCAGAATGGAGTCCATGCCCGCGGGTGAAGTTCAGTAGATCATGTAACGGTTAGTGTCGGGCCTGCATTTTCCGCAAATTTCACAAAAATGTGCAATGTAGTCCTGACACCATCCATGTATCCGTGACTCTGTCATGATAAACGATTCGCCCCCACTCACTGCGAGGGGGTTTTTTTTGTTTAACATTTATTTAACTATCATATATAATCTATATTATTGTTTTTCTGCTTTATAACTGTCTTGAGTAGCTATATTTGCTGGAGGGTTGATATGAGGATCATTCAAATCATAAGATTGAAATTAATTATCTTTTTATTGATGCTTTTTTCTTTCACAGTTTCGGTTGGAATTGTCTGTGCCAAAACACAATATGTGTCTGATCAACTTATTATTACTCTGCGGGAAGGCAAGGGCAGTGAATACAAGATCATTAAAATGCTTAAAACAGGTACTCCTCTTGAGATTATCGAAGAGAGCGAACCTTACCTGAAAGTCAGAACGCAGAGCGGCATAGAGGGTTGGGTGCTTAAACAGTATGTAACCGGGGAAACACCAAAACCTGAAATTGTAGCGGGTCTGCAAAAAAAGATAGACCGACTGAACACAGAGATCGAACAGTACAAAAAAGATAAGGAATTATTTCAAAATGAACTCAAAACAACCAGATCAGACCATGACAAAAAGATAAGGGATCTCAGGCAGAACGTGTCCGCAAGCAGGGGAACGGCGGAACAGACAGCCAGGGAGCGTAAAGAGATTACCAAAAAATATAACGCTTTAGTGAAGGACTCGAAAGATGTTATTCATCTTGTGAAAGAGCGTGACAGTCTTAAAGCGTCAAACAGCAAATTACAAACTGATACTGAGCAACTCCGGGAAGAGAATGAAGATCTTAGGCGCTTACAGATGATATGGTGGTTCGCTGCCGGCGGAGGTGTATTTTTTGTGGGATGGATAACCGGTAAA
Organism: uncultured bacterium; assembly: GCA_965603765.1. GTDB lineage: Bacteria > Nitrospirota > Thermodesulfovibrionia > UBA6902 > UBA6902 > CBFDEG01. The sequence goes on from CBFDEG010000114.1 coordinate 3,785, forward strand.
ATATCAAGACAAAAGAGGTTTTATTAAAGTTTAAAAAAATCAGCTTGCTTTGGTGCTGAGCATTTTTATCGTTGTTAACACGAAGCTCTGTGAATTGAACCATAAAGCACATGCAATGGCAAACAACTAATTTGCATACAATAAAGCAAACAAAGGACCGCTGGTTCAATATCACAGCAGCGCTTTGTTATGGGATCATTTTTTAGAATCTTTCCGATATGCTTTCAAATTGTCGTTTGCCATGCATCACCGCAACAATAAGAATTTCTGGTTCTTGTATCTGGTAAATAACACGGTAACTGTAAACGAAAAGTTCCCTGATATTATTGTCTCCTATTTCTGGAACAACCCTCCCGCTCAAAGGAAGATTTTTAATGTTTCGGGATACATCAAGAATGTTTATTACAACTGCCCGCGCATAGAATTCAGAATCTCTTTCAATGTATTCTACAATCGACTGGAGGTCTTCAATTGCCTCAGGAGACCAGACTACTTTGCAGTCCATTTGCTAAATCGTTTTTCTACTTCTTCTTGTGATATAGTTCCTTCATCTTTGGCTCTGTCAATACCCCTTTGTATCTTCTCAATAGCATAAAGATGATACTGAATATCCTCTATTGTACAATCGTCCGGGAGCTTCTTAAGTAATGACTGGACTTCTTGTTTTGCTGTGTTCATACAACCTTCCTTTGAATTGAGTTATTTTCTTGATAGTTCCTTGCTTTATTGTATTTATTTTACCATGTCTATTGCCAAACTTACTAAAATATAATTGCCCAGCTTTATTCGCTATTTCTTTTCATTTCATACATATAACGTATAGAGTTTTATCCGTAGTGAGGGAGTCATTATGGATAGAACCTGTTGAACTGAGCCACTGTGCCCCAAGATGTAATTAATATAATTGATTCTATGGGGATTGTAAATGAAAATCATTATTGTGAACGGTCATGAATTCCTTGATTTTATGCACATCAAACATTGGAGCAATTTGGGGAGGAATCCGGACAGGCAAGTCCTGAATGACAGTTGAACTTGTAACACACCGCTCTTTCCGTTTATATTAAATGCTAAATGAATAAAGATAAATTGAACATCTTCATCCTTGCCGCAGGGCAGGGTGAGCGCCTTCGGCCAATAACGAACCATGTCCCGAAACCTTTGATATCAATAGCAGGAAAACCCGCCATTGAGTATGTTCTCGAAAATGTATCCCGGCTTCTTTATGAGAAGATCGGGATAAACGCTCATTATAAAAAAGAGGCCCTTGGGGAATGGTTATCTGGATATGAATTAAAAAACAGGATCATACTATTTAATGAAGATGATGTTCTCGGTACAGGGGGCGCGTTAAAAAATGCTGAGAGTTTCTTGAACACCGGGACCTTTCTTGTGCATAATTCGGACATACTTTCGGACATTGATCTCAAAAAACTGCTTGAGCATCATCGCTCCTCAGATAACCTTGTGACGCTCGCTGTGCATTACTATCCGAAGTTTAACCGCCTTTTAATAGATAAGGACGGGTTCCTTGAAAATGTAGGGGCAGGTTTAAAACCTTCTTCAGAAATGGCCTTTACAGGCATTGCAATATATGAACCGGAGTTCCTGAAATTCCTGCCTGATGGGGAGTCGAGCGTGGTTGATGCGTGGCTTAAGGCTTTATCTACGGGACATAGGATCGGAACTTATGATGTCAGCGGTTGTTACTGGACCGATATCGGGACACCCTCTGCGTATGCCTCTGCTGTTTTTCATCAACTGAAAGCTGACGGGGAGACTGTATATATCCATCCGTCAATAAATAGATCTGAAAATGTCGGGATGCAGGGACATGTGGTGATAGAAGAGGGATGTGAGGTCCAGGGTGATGTTACTTTAAATAACTGTATTTTATTGTCGGGATGCAACGTAGAGGCACGGCGCGCCGGGCCCCTGCGTAAGAATTGCATTATCGGGCCCGATTATCAAATAGACCTTGCTGAAAAAGATATCCTGGATATTGATGACAACGGTCGGCAGTTGATAGGAACCGGAGGGTCGGACAGGAAATATTACAGGATGACCGGCAGTGAAGGTTCATCTGTTTTGATGCAGTGCAAAAATGATGACCCTGATTTTGAGCGTCAGATCGAATATACAGGTTTCTTTATGCACCATGATATACCTGTTCCTAAATTAATACGTGTTGAAGAGGAGAACAAACAGGCGGTTTTTGAAGATGCCGGGGATATTTCGCTTTACAGTTATCTGAAGTTTCCCCGCAGGACCGAAGAAATAGAAGCAGTTTATGAAAAGGTCGTTGATGTCATGGCGATGTTTCATGCTGTTGCCACTGAACATGTTACCGAATGCCCGCTTCTGCAGAAGCGCATTTTTGACAGGGAATATTTCAGGGGGGAGACATCTTATTTCATTGAAAGGTTTGTTGAGGGCAACAGACAGATAGAATTAAAGCAGAGAACAGAGCTCGATAAAGAACTTGATGCACTTGCCATGAAGGCTGATTCTTTTTCTAAAACCGTTATGCACCGAGATTTTCAGTCGCAGAATATCATGGTCTTGAACGGGCAGGAGCTCCGGGTCATTGATTATCAGGGCGCAAGGATAGGCCCGTCTGCGTATGATGCCGGGTCAATGCTCTGGGACCCGTATCATCGTATTGAGGATGGAATGAGAGAACGGCTTCTTGAACATTATACCGGGTTGATGAAGGAGAGGGCAGGTGAAAGTTTTACGGAAGAGAGTTTCAGGGATTCACTTTATGTATGCAGGCTCCAGAGACATATGCAGGCACTCGGTGCTTATGGTTTTCTATCTTCTGTAGGAGGGAAAAAGTATTTTCTGAAATATGTGCCTGAGGCGTTGAGGCTGTTAAGGGAGGATATTGGTCTTTGTTCTGATGAATATCCGGTATTGAATGAATTGATTATGCAATTGTAGGGACATGGCTCGTCATGTCCCTGCGATCAAATAATTTTCCTAGCTTTTTCGAAGAGAGTGTTCATGTTCTTGCTCTCATCCATTATCTGATTTAATATCTCCGCGATGTCCTTCCTGTCCATGGACGCAGCTTTATCAGCCCATTCACTATAGGTCTTTACATGCGCGTCATTATGCTCCATCCAGTGGTCGAGAAGATGTTTCAGTTTTTCAAGGTCTGTCATAGAGTGAATACCTCCGATAAATTATATGGCATGTCATTTTATTAGTGCTCTATTTTATATGAGCGGTCAGGAAGTTTTTCGTAGTTGTTTTTGTTCGTACATTAACTTGTCAGCCTGTTCAAGGAGTTTGTCAATTGAGCATGGTTTGGCCGGGTCATAATAGGCGATACCGATGCTTAGTGATATTGTGTATTGACGGTCTTTAGTTGAGTTGAACTGGTCAAGCTTTTTCTGTAATCTGGTATTGAGGACAGCTGCATCAAATTCTGTGTAACCGATCGGGAGTATGACGAATTCATCACCGCCAATACGGGCGATTACATCTGAATCCCTGTATATTTCGCTGAAAATGTTTGCAACATCGATCAGGGCGCTGTCGCCTGTCTTATGTCCAAGTCTGTCATTGATATCTTTCAGATTATCCATATCAGAGTAAAGAATGAATATCCCCTTTTTCTGACGGTTTACAAGTTTCAGGTGCTGGGCGGCCAGGGTCGAAAAACCCCTCCGGTTATAGAGACCGGTAAGTTCGTCTGTGAGTGAGAGGACACGTAAATTTTCTTCAGCTTCCTTGCGCTTTACAATCTCATGTTCCATTGAAGAAATAAGTGTTGATACTTTATTTTCGTACTCCTCCAGTTTTTCTATGGAGCTTCTGGAAATAAGTTTTGAGAGATAAAAGCTTGTAAAGACAAGTAGTGATATTATGAAGATTATTATCCCGACTGAAAATGAGGGGACATAATCCAGGGATGTAGATACAAACCTTACAGTAAGAAATAAGAGAGTGAAAACGATCAGCAGTACTATAGAGTTCAGCAGTCTTACATTTCTTTTGATCGCATTAATGATACCGGCCCTGTCTGTATCGTTAGTTTGTTGCATGAGTAGATTATACGGCTATAACTAGCAGTTCTTTAGTTTGCTGTTTTGATTTTGGACTGCCTTTTGCCATCTTCCTGTGCCCTGATCCGCTCATCTATTGCCTTTACCTGGGCACTGTCAGGCCCGTATGCCTCTTCACTGAGCTTTCTTGCTTTGTTGTAAAGAGGGGTTGCTTTGTCGAAATTGCCTGAGAGGGTATACAAAAATGCAAGGTTCATTATCGGGTTGATCGTTAATTCTCTGCTTTTATGATTTTTTTCTATTTCATTGATCGTCTGCGTGCAGATATCTTCAACAAGCT
>CBFDEG010000115.1:0-8092 GCA_965603765.1 uncultured bacterium
TCAACAGGGAAATGGGCACAGCAACCGCCCTTATTACCCATAATGTCGATATAGCCGAGATGGCTGACCGTGTTATTTATCTCAGTGACGGAACTATCAGCAGGGTGCATATTAATGAAAACAGGAAGTCTCCGCGTGAGCTTCACTGGTGACCCATGAAGACCATCAATCGTAAGATACTGCGGAACCTCTGGGGAATGAAGGGACAGGCGATCGCCATCGCTTTTGTGATAGCAAGCGGAGTTGCCACGTTCATCATGTCTATTAGTACCATGCAGTCTCTAAAGCTGACCCAGGCGACCTTTTACAGGGACTATCGTTTTGCTGAAGTTTTCGCTTCTTTGAAGCGTACTCCCGAGAGCATGAGGCTTCGCATTGAGGATATCCCCGGCGTGGACCTTGTTGAAACACGTGTTGTTGCTGCAGTGAATATTGATATAAAGGATTTCCCTGACCCGGTAAAGGGGCATATAATCTCTGTTCCGGAAAGCGGCGGTCAGTTGCTCAACAGGCTATATCTCAGGAGCGGAAGAATGGTCGCCCCGCTGCATGACAATGAGGTCGTGATCGGTGAAGCGTTCGCAGAGGCGCATGGGTTTGAGCCGGGAGATGAACTGGCAGTGGTCATAAACGGCAGACGCAAGGAGCTTGTGATCACGGGGATCGCCCTTTCCCCGGAACATCTTTATCAAATGCCCCCCGGCGCCGTGTTCCCTGATTTTGAAAGATACGGTATCTTGTGGATGGGCAGGACAGGGCTGAGTACCGCGTATAATATGAAGGGTGCATTTAATGATCTGGCCCTGACATTGTCCGGCGGGGCTGATGTTAATGATGTTATAGACCATATTGACGACCTTCTCGACCCTTATGGCGGACTCGGGGCATACAGCCGCAAAGACCAGCTTTCACACCGTTATCTTTCCGAGGAGTTCAAGGGGCTGGAACAGATGGCTGAAATGTTCCCTGTCATATTTCTTGGTGTGGCGGTGTTTTTACTGAATGTCGTGATAAGCCGGCTTGTAAGTATGCAGAGGGAAGAAATTGCAGCCTTAAAGGCATTTGGGTACGGTAATCTCGATATAGGACTTCACTTTGTAAAGCTTGTTCTGCTGATCGTTCTGGCAGGTGTGACAGGAGGCATAGCCGGAGGGGTTTTTGCCGGAAAATGGATGAGCAGTATCTATGCGGAATTTTACCGTTTTCCTTTCCTTGAATATGTGCTGTATCCTTCAGTTGCTGTTGTGGCGGTCTTGATCAGTTCATCAGCGGCAATACTCGGCACGCTGTATTCTGTACGCAAGGCGGCCCTGCTTCCCCCTGCACAGGCGATGCGCCCTGAACCTCCTGCGACCTACAGGGAAACTTTTGTGGAACGGCTCGGGTTAAAGCAGCTGCTTTCTCAGCCAACGCGGATGATAATACGCCATATAGGGCGAAGACCTGTTAAATCAATGCTCACCATTACAGGGATAGCTTTTGCATGTGCCATTATGATGGTCGGAAGTTTTCAGGAGGATGCTGTTGACTATATCGTGGATGTGCAGTTCGGACTTTCACAGCGGGAGGACCTCTCGCTCACTTTTGTAGAGCCGGCTTCAGTAAGGGCACTTTATGAGCTTAAAAGTATTGAGGGAGTTGAATATGCTGAACCTTTCAGGGCAGTGCCCGCGCGTCTCAGGTTCGAGCACAGGAGTTACCGTATTGCCATGCAGGGGGTTGAAACCGGGGGAGACCTCCACCGCCCTCTTGACCTTGACCTTAGACCGATCCGTCTGCCGGGGTCCGGAATTGTTTTGACCGACTACCTGGGTGAACTTCTGGGTGTTAAGGAGGGGGACCTGCTCACAGTTGAGGTCCTTGAAGGGCGAAGGCCTGTGCTGAAGGTCCCTGTAGCAGCGCTGGTAAGTCAGTATATAGGGGTATCGGCATATATGGAACTTTCAGCGCTTAACCGCCTGATGCATGAAGGCAATGTTATTTCAGGTGCTTTTCTGGCCACTGATAAAAAATTTCAGGAGGACATATTCGGGAAGCTAAAAGAGGCGCCTCAGATCGCCGGTACAGAGGTCCGGGAAAAAGCTATCAATAATTTTTACGATACAATGGGTGAAACAATTCTCATATTTACCTTTATTAATACGATTCTTGCAGGGATTATAGCCTTTGGAGTAGTATACAACAGTGCAAGGATCGCCCTTTCGGAGCGCAGCCGGGAGCTTGCCAGTTTGAGGGTTCTTGGTTTTACACGTGCTGAAATATCATATATTTTACTCGGAGAACTCGGCGTGCTTACTCTGGCAGCGATTCCTGCCGGATTTTTGATAGGAAGAGGGATGTGTGCATTTATTGCGGAAAACCTGAAGACAGATCTGGTCAGGATCCCGCTGATCATGGAATCCGATACATATGCATTTGCTGCGGTAGTCGTCCTGGTTTCCGCATGCATTTCAAGCCTGATAGTAAGGCGTAAGCTTGATCATCTTGACCTGATAGCTGTACTGAAGGCAAAGGAGTAAGCTTTTGAAGATAAACAGAAAGACAGGTTTATATGTTTTGGCAGGGCTGCTTATTCTGGTGATAGGATACGGGTTCATTCCTGATCCGGTCCTTGTTGAGACGGCTGAAGTGAAGCGGGCAAAGATGATGGTGTCGATAGAGGAAGAGGGGAAGACCAGGGTCATAAACCGTTTTGCTGTATCTGCACCGGTTGCAGGATATGCTCTGCGTATTAATCTTGATGTGGGTGATACCGTAAGCCGGGGCATGGTCATTACTGAACTGGAACCGCTCCGCTCGGTTGCGCTTGACCCGCGCAGTCTTGCAGAAGCAAAGGCCAGCGTCTCTGCTTCTGAGGCTGCTTTACGTTCTGTAAAGGAAAATGCCCTTGCTGCAAAGTCAGACGCCGGGTTTGCGGAAAAGGAGTTTATACGTATTGAACAGCTTTATAAGGAAGGTCTCGTTACCCAGGGGATGCTTGATGCAGCTGAGGCCGAAAAGCTCCGTGCTGAGGCCGGTCTTCGTTCGTCTGATTTCGCTGTAGAGGTTGCAAGATATGAAAAGGAAGCCGCCCTTACCGCATTGCAATACTCAGATTCAAACGTCAACGGAGCAGGTTTCGGCAAGGTCGTTGTCCGGGCACCTGTGAGCGGAAGTATTTTAGAGATCCTGCATGAGAGTGAAGGAGTGGTGCGTGAAGGGCAGGCCCTGATAGAGATCGGTGATCCGAAGGCACTCGAGGTTGAAGTGGACGTGCTCTCTGCGGATGCAGTTCGAATAAAGCCCGGAACCCCGGTTGTTTTTGAACGCTGGGGCGGTGAGGGCGTTCTCAGCGGGAAGGTCAGGGTTATTGAGCCTGCCGGGTTTACGAAGATATCAGCCCTCGGTGTTGAGGAGCAGAGGGTGCTTGTTATATCGGATATTACCTCGCCCGCTGAAAAGTGGAGAGGGCTTGGTGTCGGATACCGGGTAGAGGCCATGTTCATTCTCTGGGAAGCCCCTGATGTCCTGCAGGTCCCTGCGAACGCATTGTTCCGCCGCAAGGACGGCTGGTCTGTTTTTATGACCAGTAATAACAGGGCATATCTGCGCGAAGTGCAGGTCGGATACAGGAACGGACTAAGTGCGCAGATAGTATCAGGGCTTAATGAAGGGGATCGGGTAATTACTCACCCTGACAGTTCCATTGAGGATGGTATACGGGTCAGGCTGCGTCAGAATTAATAAAAAGGGAGAAGCTGAGCCTCTCCCTTTAAAGTGTTTTTGTTTTTTCAATGGTGCTGAATGAACGGCTCAGTCACCTTCAAATTCAGTCTGACAATAGATGTTGTAGCCTTTGTCCATTAGTTTCTTTGCACCGCCGACCTCCGGCAGGTTGACTATGAAGGCCATCTCTGCAACTACCCCGCCGATCTTCTCTATGAGCGCTGCTGCTGCAAGCGCTGTTCCGCCGGTTGCAAGAAGGTCATCGACCACGAGCACTTTTGCCCCTTTGGCCATTGCGTCTGTATGTATCTCGACCGTATCTGTGCCGTACTCAAGTTCATATTCATGCCTGACGACTTCAGCAGGGAGCTTGCCGATCTTTCTGATAGGGATAAAGCCCTTTCCGAGTGTATAGGCAAGCGCTCCTCCGATAATAAAACCCCTCGCTTCGATACCGACTATACAGTCAAAATCAATATCATCTGTAATGTATCTCTGTGTGAAGTTGTCTATCATAAGTCTGAAACCCACAGGGTCTTTGATAAGTGTGGTAATGTCCCTGAACATGATACCTTTTTTGGGATGGTCAGGTATGGTCCTTATTTTTGATTTGATAGGCATGGTCGTCCTCCTTGGAGTTAAGTTCTTTTAATTAGCCATTACAGATATCATCATACTCTTTTATCTTCGGTATTACATTTAAAAAGAGATCTATTACATTAGAGGAATTTTTCTTCATTGTTTCCACTATCATCTCCCATGTAACAGGTTCTTCCTCTTCATGCCAGCAGTCATAATCGGTTGACATGGCAATAGCAGCGTAATGTATCTTCTTCTCCCTGGCAAGGCATACTTCAGGGACCGTGCTCATGTTTATGATGTCCGCGTTCCAGCCTCTGAACATATGGCTTTCAGCCTTTGTTGAAAAGCGGGGTCCTTCAATGGTAATTACGGTCTTATTTTTATGATGCTCAAGGCCCATTTCTTCGGCAGTTGAGGCGCACAGGTCTATCAGGTTCGGGCAGAACGGTTCGGCCATTGATGTATGCATTACCTCGTTCTCATCGAAAAAGGTCACCTCTCTTTTCCTTGTATGGTCAATGAACTGGCCAGGGAACACGAGATGTCCGGGCGCTATCTCTGCGCGCAGGGAGCCGACCGCAGTTGCAGCAAGAATGTGCGTGCAGCCATGTTCTTTGAGCGCCCATATGTTTGCCCTGAAATTTACTTTTGACGGATAGATCGAATGGTCCCTGCCGTGTCTTGCGATGATCGCTACTTCTACTCCCGCGATAGCTCCGCATGTAAGTGTTGATGTTGTAGGACCGTAAGGGGTTTCGACCGCTATCTCTTTTGCATCCTTCATGATGTCCGGGTTATCAAGCCCTGACCCTCCGATAATACCGACTTTGATCATAGGTTTCCTCTTTTCTATAAAGTGATATTTATTGTACGGGAACTGGTGCAAAGAAGTATTTCAATTATTTATTTTAATCGATTTAAAGGCTAAAAATCAAAAATATGAATAGGTCAAGGATTGTTTTTTTTGAAATTTTTCAATTGGATAAATATTAAATGTTTATGCAGGTGGGTTAGGAATTATAGATTTCACGCTAAGGTTGTTTAACCTTGCGACTAAGGTATCCGAAATAATTTCAAAAAAAACAATCCTTGACCTATTAAGTTGAATCAGATAATTAGAGTTTATGTTGTATAATGTAAATCAGCAATCTGATATTATGAATAAAAAACATCCGCATACATTGCCGAAGTCTGTAATTTATTTCTTTTTCCTGCTCGGGCTGTTATCTGCCATAGCATTCAGGATAATCATAGTATTTCAGCATTTTGAGCCTGCATGGGTAAGGCCGACCTGGTATGCTGCGGTTGTCGGTTACCTTTTCTTTTTCCTCTACAGGTACTATATTTCCCATAAAAGAAAACGTGCCATAAGGGACAATGATCTTATTGCAAAGATAAAGGCAAACGCCTGTCTTACAGATGATGACAGGGACGTTGTGATATATCTTCTTTCATCTATTAAAAAATCGATGGAAGACATGAATTATTACATAATATTCATACTTTCCATCCTTGCCATAGCCGCTGACCTGTATATTTCCACTCTTAAATAAAAGAAGATCCCTTACGTTACATACAGGCAGAAGATGGTCTTTTTCTAAAAATAATTGATCGGATAAATATTGGAGTTTTATGCGTATGGCTTTGAATTTATGGGTCATACGCTAAGGTCGTTTTGAGTTGCGACCAAGGTATCCAGAATTATTTTTAGAAAAAGACCATCTTCCGCCTGCAGTCGGCCGGTTTGAAATTTCCCGGTCTTCAATGCTAATATAACCTTCCACTTTAAGTAAGAAAAGAGTAAAAATATGGCAGATATAATCCCGTTCAAAGGTGTTTTATATGATCCTCAGAAAGTAGATGTTACCTCTACTGTTGCGCCCCCTTATGATGTTATCGCTCATGACCTTAAAGATGAGCTCTATAATACGAGTCCGCACAATATAATCCGCATTGATTTCGGAAAAGACAGTGACGATGACAATGACGAGGAGAACCGTTACTCAAGGGCCGCAAAGTCCCTCTCTGACTGGCTTGGCGAGGGAGTGCTGACGAACGACCCGGAGCCTTCTTTTTATTGTTATGAGATAACCTATGAGATAAACGGGCAGACCAAAAAGACAAGAGGCTTTTTCTGCGGGGTCAGGGTAGAGGAAATAGGCAAGGGCTGTGTGCGGCCGCATGAGATGACCTATTCAAAACCCAAGTCTGACAGGCTGAACATTCTCAGGTACTGTAATGCAAATACGAGCCCTATTTACTCTTTGTACAGCAGCACAGAGAAGCTTGCCTCCAAAGTGCTCGAAGAGGTTATTAAGGAGCCGCCGTTCTCAGAGGCAAAATGCAGGGACGGGTTTACCCACCGCCTCTGGAAGATACGCGACAGCTCTTCTATTGATACAATAATGAAGGACCTTGCTGATAAAGATATATTTATTGCCGACGGCCATCACCGTTATGAAACATCCCTTGCATTTAAAAAAGAGATGGAAGAAAAGGGTTTGAGCAAGACAGGCGATGAACCGTTTAATTATGTTCTGATGTTCCTCGCGAACATGGAGGACGAGGGGCTTACCCTGCTCCCTACTCACCGCATGGTTGAGGTCGACTCTGAGATAAATATAAAAGAGACACTCGGTCAGTACTTTGCTGTAAAAAGAGTTGGCAGTGAAGAGACCTCCAATGAAGAGGCGAGGAAAGAGATGCTTGGAATGATGCATGACAGCATTCATACCTTCGGCATGTACAGTACGAATGCTGATGCCTATTACATTCTGACCTACAATGGCGCGGACATGGGAGCTGATATGCCGGACTGCCTGAAGGACCTTGATGTGTCGGTGCTTCACAAGGTCATATTCGAGAAGCTTCTGAATATAGAGCATTATGAATATGAAATGGACCCGGCCATTGCTGTTGAAAGGGCCAAAAAGGGAAACTTTGAGGCTGTCTTCTTCCTTAATTCCACAAAGATACATGATGTCCGCGACGTGGCGTCAGCAGGACACAGGATGCCCCCTAAATCAACATACTTTTTCCCCAAGCTTCTGACCGGAATGGTCATCTATAAATTTGACTGATACGGCTGCCCGGGCCGGCTTTATTAATAATATAATTGCCTTAATATTTATTTTTGAATAAGAGCCCATGAAGCAGAAATTCGAATCTATCATAAAATATCTTTCAGACTCATCATGTTGCGGGATTCATATTTCCGCGCAGTTCAGGCCGGGTGAGGATGATAATGCCGCCATAGCAAGGAACCTGAACGCTGCATTTCTTATATCGCTTTCGGGCAGTACCCATCCTTTATACAGAGAGGCCCTTGATTACACCGCCAACCTTGCATCCCATCCTTCATGGGGAAGGACAGCCGGTTTTTACAATCACGGGCTGGAGCTGGTCAGGACCGAGATATCAAAGAGGTGTTATGATGATGCCGGTTTCCGGGTGGATATGGAGGCCCTCTCTGAATGGAGGGAGGGAGGCAATGAAGGCAGCCGCAAAGAGATCGTTGAAAAGATATACAGGGTCTTTTTTCCTGAAGGAGCAGGGACCCTTGAGAGAAATGAAGATGAAATAAAACGTCTGCAGGAAAAAAGAAAGATACAGATATCAAAGTTGAATCCATTCCCGATATCCAATCCCGCAAAAGAGATATTGTTTACCTCAAATATACTGGTCACAACTCCCCCTGTTTCAAGGGGTATGGATGAACTGGACCTGAGGGCTTCACTTAAAAGCGCGCTTGAACAGATAGTGCAGGAGGAGCAGTTTTACTGGTATGACCACCCGATACCGGTCG
>CBFDEG010000116.1:0-8043 GCA_965603765.1 uncultured bacterium
TGTGTGTTACCTATGTCTCTGGACTAAAGTGTTACCCATGTCCCCGGTCCGTACCGCCCCAGGATTGGCTCCGGGCGGGATGGTTCAGGCCTGCCCGCTAAATTAAAAAAACGCTTCGCTTACTGGTTTAATTCTTAACGCGTTCAGACCAGAACCATCCCTGAAACTCGGTACGAGTCGACTACGACAATCAATGGGGAGAAACCATAAACGGAGAATATCGAATATCAAAGTCTGAGAGGGTAGGTCGGGTATGAAATATATTATTAAAAAAATTAGATCAATTGTATGAATTCATCGACGGTAAGTCCGGCTTGACGGATTATGGAGCGCAAGGTGCCTTTTGCTATTTCTTTGTGATTTGGGATGGTTAATCTTCGGTACGGAGAATGCTGGTTTCGGAGAATTAAATGACTGCCTGTTTGATGATCGATGTTGTACCCCTTTTTCTCCAGCATCTTACATAATTGCTTGCCGGATACTACCGGGAGTTTGCTCAAACAGCTACCTCAATGATCTCTTCATCAATAGCAGGAGGAACGGGCTCGTCGTGCTTCTTTAAACTTTCAATATATCCTTTAATAGCATCCTGGATATTATCGACTGCTTCGGCTCGTGTTTGACCCTGTGAAATACATCCCGGAAGAGACGGGCACTCTGCAACAAAAACACCATCTTCATCCTTTTCAATAAATATTCTGTATTTCATAATATGCTCCTTTTGTTTATTAACATATCATAACAGATATTTAATTCAAATGAAAAAATCCAACCTCCCCTTGCCCCTCCTTAGTAAGGAGGGGATTTAATTCTCCCCTTTATAAGGGGAGACACAGAGGGGTAGTAATAGTTGCCTCATGCCCCTACATTTCCCTTCCCCACAAAATAATCTAACCCAAAGATAATGTATCATAAGTAGGTCAGACACCATAGAGGTCTGACCCCAAAACACAATTATATATAAAGGCACTCAATGACCAGTCCATCATCAACTATCCCAAAAGACTCATGGCAGATCCCGATAGGTAAACCGTTCAATAAAGAAGACTTTCCGGAGATCAGCTTCAGGGTCCCCTGGGAACAGCTCAATATGACAAGGAATGGTGCCCGTCAGGGTTGTCCCATCGGCGGCATGGGTGCCGGTTCGATCGGGCGGTCGTATTATGGGGATTTTGCGCGGTGGCAGATAATTCCATATGAACATATTTACGATAATGAGATCTATGGTTCTCAATTTCATGTTTATGTGAAATCAAAAAATGATGATAAGCCCTATATTCAAACACTCATGGCTGGTTCCCCGAATGATTCAACCCGGCCGGAACTGTCAGAGGTGTTATCAACATGGCCATGGAATTATCAAAGCGAAAAAGGTCTTTATGCATCTCTCTTTCCAAAGGCATGGTGCGATCATTCCAATGATCAGGTACAGATAGTATTGGAGCAGTTCTCTCCGGTCATACCTCATGACTATTATTCGAGCAGTCTGCCCCTGGGCATCTATACATGGCATCTTCATAATCCATCGAATGAACCTGTTGAGGTTGGACTCCTGTTCTCTTTTGAGAATATGGTTGGACGGCTCCCTGAAGTACGAAACACTACCAGAGATATCGGTGAATATTCCCAATGCAGATGGTCTGAAGATCTGCCGGAAATCAGACAGGTCAATAAGGTTCATGATAATGAAAAGATGCTCGGAATAACACTATCCGCGCATAAGGATGATATGGAAAAGCTTCCTGTTTCAAGGCGCGGTGAGTTTGCGATATCAGTGGCACGCGGGAAAGCGGATGTTTCATTTCTGAGTTCATTTGACTGCAGAGGGGATGGGTCTGAAATATCCGGAACATTTTTTAAGGATGGAAAACTTCCCGGTGGTTCTGAACATTACGAAGGGAAACCTGAAACCCTGAACGGCGCTGCTGTTGCGGCTACCATTACCCTCCAGCCCGGTGAATCCGCTGATATTCCGATGACCCTTAGCTGGGATTTCCCAGAGATCAAAATTCATGAACCAGGTGGAAGGATATTCAAAAGAAAATATACGGAATATAAAAAGGATGAGTCCATTGATGCCATGGAATATGCACGCATCGGTATTGAGCATTATCAGGAATGGTCCAAAGAGATAGACAAGTGGCATGATGATGTGAGGGCCACGGTGAAGAATGACGACATACTTGTTAAGGCGATACTTAATGAGCAGTATTACCTGTTGGACGGCGGTACTTTGTGGGAAGCTGAGACAGATAATTTCGCGTTGCTCGAAAGTATTGATTATTTCAATTATGAAACCCTGGATGTGCGGTTCTATTATTCATTTACAACTCTTCGTTACTGGCCGAAGCTTGAGAACCGGGTAATGGATCTCTTTACAGAGGGTATAGGCAGAGAGGATACAAGGATGGTGGACTGGAAATACGGCTATGATTATGGACATCAGGATGCTAAGGATATTATAGAAGATATCCGCCTTGTCCGCGGAGCATGTCCTCACGATCTCGGCAGACCTGTTATGCCTTCAGTAATGAATCCTGAGGTTGTTCAGGATCCCTTTGTTCAGTTCAATGCATATTCCCATAGAAATGTTAATTTCTGGAAGGACCTGAATACTAAATATGTTCTTATGGTCTATCGGAACTATTATTTCAGCAAAGATAAAGACAAGGATCATTTGCGCAAATATTGGGATGCATCAGTAGAGGCCATGGAATATCTTCAGCAGTATGATACGGACGGGGACTTTATTCCGGAAAATTCAGGTTTCCCTGACCAGACATATGACTCGGCATGGCACATGAAGGGTTTAAGCGCCTATTGCGGTTCACTCTGGTTAACAGCACTTCAGGCAATGATAAAAATGGGAACGATCCTTGATGAGTCCGAACTTGTGAAACAATATCAGCACTGGCTCGAAAAAGGGAAAGTATCATTTCATGACAAGCTCTGGAACGGAGAGTACTATGACTGCTATGAGGGATGCAGCGATGTTATGGCCGATCAGATAGGAGGTCAATGGTACGCGGACATTCTGGACCTGCCCCCGATCGATGATCCTGAATATATTAAAACAGCATACAGGTCTATATTCAAATATAACTGCATGAACTATTTCAATGGTGAACGGGGTGTTGTTACCGGTATTACCACGGAAGGGACAATACCGGATGAAGAACAGACCCCTGAGGTCTGGATCGCTGTGAACTATTCCCTTGCCGCCTCATTTTTATTGAGAGGTCTCGATGATGAGGCCCGCCATATAATAAAAAGTGTCTATACATATATCTGGGAAAAGACCGGATTATGGTGGACCACCCCTGAAGCTGTTTCATTTGAAAAGATACCAAAAGACAGGTTTGAACGGGCTTATGGATTTATTAGAAAACAGAGAGGTGAAGACTGGATGCCTCCCAAAGAATATACTTATGAGTATCTTAAGGACCGTGATATCCTGCAGATGCGTGCACCCCAGTATTCCAGACCAATGGCAAGTTCGGTCCTGCTTTATGTGTATGAGAAATTAGCAAAATAGTAAAGGAAAACGGAGAATATCGAATATCGAGTGACGAACTCAGAATGACGAAGTGTTTTTGTATTTACTTCTACATTCGACATTCCTTGTCGTAGCGACTCTGCGCGAAGACTCGCTACGAGTTCGACATCCATGATTCGCTTTTAAAGGGCACTCCTGCACATTTACAAAAATTTTGAACTGTTCTAATTGTGCAAGATGTTTGATGCTATCAGTGTAAATTCTTCTCAGCCCTGATCAACTCTATTTCATGTTGTAGTTCCTTTGCCAGTTCTTCTTCAGTCGGTAGATACAGCTTGTATCGGGAGGCAAACATCTGTTTGTTTTCATTAAGCATGCTGTATTTGACAATGGTCTCATTCTTTTCTGAACAGAGGATCATGCCGATGGTTGGATTGTCGCCTTTTACTTTTATATTGTCTTCAGCGTATCTAACATAGAAATCCATCTGTCCGATATCTTTATGGGTCAGCTTACCTATCTTCAGGTCTATGAGGAGGAAACACTTCAGTATGTAATTGTAAAAAACCAAATCTATGTAGAAATGATCATTGCCTGCTGAGATCCTGTATTGACGTGCGACAAAAGAAAATCCCTTGCCGAGCTCAAGAAGGAATTCCTGAAGTTTGCTGAGTAGTTCGGTTTCAAGATCTTTTTCAAGGAGTGGCTTGTTTTCTTTGAGATTCAGAAATTCCAGTACATATGGGTCTTTGATAATGTCTTCGGGTTTTGTAGGTGAGGCGTTTTGTTTCGCTTCTTCAAGAACTGCTTTTTTGTCTTTGCTTGATAGAAGCCGTTCATAATAAAAGGAATTGATCTGTCTTTCAAGCTGTCTGGTGCTCCATCCCGCTTCGACAGCTTCATTCATATAAAAGTTACGGGCATCCTTTTTCTCTACTTTTAATAAGAGTCGATAATGAGTCCAGCTTAATTCTCCACGCACTGCGTGGAGAATTGGAAACTGCTGTTTGCTAAGTGATCGTTTTTTAAGAGTAATAGATTGGTCACGCACTGCGTGGAGAATTGGAAACTGCTGTTTGCTAATTGATCGTTTTTTAAGAGTAATAGATTGGTCACGCAGTGCGTGACTTATTGGAAAAGCAATGTAAAACTGTCTCATATACCATAAGTTAGTCTGTGTAAAGCCTTTCCCAAGATCTTTTGTCAATCGTATCGCTATTTCCTTTATCAAATATTTACCATATTCAGCTTTTAGATTTCCTTTCTGTTCCTCATCTACTATCAGCCTGCCAACGTTCCAGTATGCCTCCACCATGGCAAAGTTTACAGCTCTGTAAGCATTGCTTCTGGCAGTATTCAACACCTCTTTTATGCTTTTATAGAAATCGTCTTTAAAAAGCTTTTTCATGAATGTCCCCTTTCATAAATGAACGCACGTTGTACGTCAGTCGCAGAACTACGGTTATGCAATCAGGTTATTTTTCAATTGAAATCAACAGCCATAGTCCCCACATCGGCAGACTGATTATAACATCCAAATTCTTTTCAATATAGTGGTATTTCTTACAGGTATAAATGCTGGAGATAACAGCTATTGCCTATCGCCCATAACTCCTCATCCGTCATTTTTTCGACATTCATGATTCGTTTTTAAAAGTCGTGTCTTGTCTCTTGCCTGTCTTTACTTTCCCACTGACCCGCTTCCTAACTTTTATGCTATAATCGAAAATAAAGGACAGGGCTGAAGGATCTAAAAATTCCTGAAATAACAACAATACCCCATACGATCAATTATATTATGTGCATCTTGGGGCAGAGCGGCTCAGTTCAACAGGTGGTATCAGGTCTCCATTCTTCAGTGAAAATCTGAAATATATAGATCTGACCTCGGAGCCGAACAACAAAACCTATGATAAAACTAAATAAAAAAATCTTACTCCTAACCATAGCCCTCTTCACATTAATCGCAATATCAACCCCCACCCTGGCAGAAAGCAAAGAAATCAAATGGAATGATGAGCATGTGAAATGGCGGGAATATAAGGACGGGATGGATGAGGCATGGCGGGAGGGGAAGCCTGTGATCCTGATCATTTATGCTGACTGGTGTCCTGCATGTAAAAAATATGGAGATGTCTTTCAGGACAAAAGGGTGGTCGCGGAATCGGAGAAGTTCATTATGATACGGATAAACAAGGACAGTAATAAAGAGCTAAGCCGGAAATACGGTTTCGATGGTCAGTATATCCCAAGGACGATCGCAATGCAAGCCAATGGACATGTCATGCATGAGATATATAAGCAGAAGACTTACCGGTATTACATAGGGACAGACGCTGAAAGGTTGTTGAAGCTGATGAAGGATGCATATGCCGCAGGTATGGGGTGAAACTGTACCCCTCTGCCGGTCGGCAGGGATGCTAAGGGTTGAAAATTAACTCTATGTATGTGCCCGATATTACATAGGGACAGATGCTGACTATATGCCGCAGGCAGAGGTTGAACCTGTCCCGGAGACTTATCTTGAAAAAGTAAGTTTCAAAAGGTTTTAATATTTTCAAAAACGGATAAATTATGGATCTTTTATTTTACCTGGCCTTATTTGTTCTCGTTATAAGATCGCTTTCCTTCATTGATATCTTTCTTGGAATACGTACAGTAAAATGGTTGAAAGATATTCCTCTCCCTTCAGCAGCGTTATTGCCCAAAGTTTCTATCATTGTTCCGGCTATGAATGAAGAAGAGAATATTGAAGTTGCGCTTACATCCTTACTTTCACTGGAATATGAAGATCTTGAAGTTTTTGTTGTCAATGACCGTTCTACAGATGCAACCGGAATAATATTAGAACAGATGATATCCCGTTATCCCCGGCTTCAGGTACTGGATGTTCAGGAATTACCGGATGGATGGCTTGGAAAGAATCATGCTTTACATCTGGGAGCTCAACAGGCGCAAGGAGAATATTTATTATTTACAGATGCTGATGTGATCCATGAATCGACTGCCTTGAAACGGGCGATCGGATACATGGAGGAGATGCGGCTGGATCATCTGGCAGTCAGTCCTGAACTTCTATTTGAGGGTTTCCTGTTGAATAACTTAATGATGACATTCGTAAACAGCTTCGGGAAATTCATGAGACCATGGAAAGCTAACGATCCGAAAAGTAAACATTATATAGGGATCGGGGCTTTCAATCTTGTTCGTACAAAGGCGTATTTTGATTGCGGTACTTTTAAAAAGATCGCCCTGCGTCCTGACGACGATATAAAGTTAGGCAAGATCCTTAAACGTCAGGGATTTCGTCAGGAATATGTTTTAGGAGTAAGTTTGGTATCCGTAGAATGGTATGCTTCAATTAATAAAATGATCAACGGTTTAATGAAAAACTCTTTTGCTATATATGAATACAATATTTTTCTTGTTATATTAGGAACAGTGGCTACTTTTTTTATAGAAGTCTGGCCCTTTATGGGAATATTTTTATCTGCTGGTTTGACGCAGGTTCTTTATTGCGCAATTATTTTAATAATATATGTTGAGCTTGGAGTCACGGCAGTAATAATGGGTAAGACACCTTTGTGTACACTGGCTTCACCATTTGGCAGCATTATAATGCTTTATGTGACCTGGCGCGCAGCCCTCCTGACACTTATTAATAAAGGCATCAACTGGCGTGGAACTCACTATTCATTAAAGCGACTAAAAACAAATCGGATATAGTTTTATTAGCTAACTTTAATTCTATCTATGACATTGACCCCGCGCATGCAATGATCCTGCTATATGCTTCGACATTCATCATTCGTTGTTAAAAATAGCCTCTTGCCCCTCGCCCCTCATCTGTCTTTATCTTTTCCACTTCCCTACTTATGCCCCTATAAACTTTTTTTAATTCTCAACAATCCTGCCGCGTGATATATTATTTTATTAATAATTTATATCAACAGGAGGGTTAGTATGAGGTCATTAATATTAGTTCTGGTCTTTTGTGTAGCATTTGTCGGAAATGTATTCGCCAGTGACGCCCACCAGGCACCGGCAGAGGAAAATCAGTGCATCGGTGCGGGGCCGCAGTCACCGCGTGACATTGATGTCAGTGCCGGAAGTAATTCAGTTATTTTTAATGAAGCACCTTCAATAAGCGATATGAATCTCTGCAATGTGCATTTTCACAGGAACGCGGAACATAAAGCCGCGGCTTATTCAACATTTGTAAAGGATGGGGACAACTCCGGCTGGGCATGTCAGGAGCCTGCTCCGGGCCGTCTCGCAGATAAGCATGCCGAGTATAAAGGATGCGAGGGCATAGCTGAAGGAGATACCATTGAGGTGCATTGGGTGTATACAACATGTGATATCAATACGCATGGAGTGAAGCCACTGGGCGGCGGACTTAACGCATGTCTGACCACTATGTGCCCGAACCCTGAATTAAGGGTTGTTGCTCAGGTGATGGTACTGGAGAAAAACGGCAAAGAGAAGTTTTCTGACAATGCCCCGATAAAGCATAATGACCCGACAGTGGTATATACCGGTTCCAC
>CBFDEG010000117.1:0-8019 GCA_965603765.1 uncultured bacterium
GATGATGAAACCCTGTTAGCTTTTGCCGGGCCTTCCGGTGTTGTTACTCCAGGAGAAGACAAGGTCATGTGTCTGTCCTGCCACAGGGCGCATGGAAGTCCTAATAAGGACATGCTGCGCTGGGATTACAGCGGTATGGAGGTCGGCACCACGCAGAGTTCTGCGGGGACAGGCTGCTTTAAATGCCATTCTGATAAAGACGGACTGTAAGATGACTTTTTATCTCTTAGTCGGTTTTCTTTGTCAGTATCAGTTCATGCAGTGCGTGTATGAATTTTGCGGATATATTTAATGACCTGCATCGTATAAGGTTGATCCCGAATCTTTCAGCCATCTCTTTGTACAGTATATCAATCTCATAAAGAGTCTCAATATGGTCGGACACAAAGCTGATCGGAACAACGAACAATTCTTTGCATCCTTCCTCTGCAAGCTTTTCAATGGTCTCTTCTGTTGAAGGCTCAAGCCACTTCACGGGCCCGGTCTTGCTCTGGAAGGAAAGCCGGTGGTTAATCTTCTTTAAATTGTACGGTTCATTCGAAAGTCTTTCATTTACCTTTTCTACGGTTGCCTTGATGTGGTCAAGATACGGGTCTCCTTCATCTATAAATGACTGAGGAAGGCTGTGCGCGCTGTATAGAAGGTCAACGCTGTCATTGCGGGCCGTGCCTGAGATACCTTCAGCGATAAGCTCAGCCAGGGCATCTATATATGGGGGGAAATCGTACCATTTTTCGATATATGTAATGTTCAGGCCTTTCCCTTCCACATGCGTCTTGAAGTCATCAATGGAAGAGCCGGTCGTGGCCCTTGAGTAGTGGGGGTAAAGAGAGAGCACGATAAGTCTCTTTATACTGTCCTTCTCTATCTGCCCGATAGTATCCTTCATGAACGGGTGCCAGTATCGCATCCCGATATATACCTTGAACTGTAAGGCTGAACGGCCGTTAGTTCCTGTATCGTTTAATAATGTTTCGAGTGCGTTTGCCTGTTTGGTAGTAATATCAAGGATAGGAGATTTGCCGCCTATCCGGCTGTACATGTCCATTGACTTTCCTGAACGAAGCGTTGATATAAGCCATGCAATTGGCTTCTGGAGGAATGGCGGCCCGAGTCTTATTATCTCACGGTCAGAGAACAGATTATAAAGGAATGGCCGCACGGCCTGAAGGGAGTCCGGCCCGCCAAGATTCAGTAGAACAATGCCTGTGGTCTCTTGATTATCTTCTCTCAAATCTATTCCAGTAACTTGTCATATATTTATATTGAAATCATCTTTTAATTCATTGAAGACCTCAAGTACATTGATGAGGCAGTCCACTTTTTCATGATTTCGGGGTTCTATGGAAAAAGCCTGTTTACGCAGAGAGCTCTACCCTGTTTTTGCCTTTCTGTTTTGCCTGATAAAGAGCAGTATCGGCATTTTTTATAAGCTGTTCCCTTTCCATGTCCAGACTGTATGAAGAGATGCCCAGGCTTACTGTCACGCCTGTTTCAGCATGTACAGAGGCGCGTATTCGTTCAGCAATTTCTGCTGCTGTATCCATGTCAGTCTCCGGCAGGAGAACGAGAAATTCCTCACCGCCGTATCTGACTGCCAGGTCCATCTCTCTTGTCTCGCATATTAGTACTTTTGCAACCCCGACCAGTATTTTATCCCCCCTGGCATGGCCATAATTGTCATTATACTCCTTGAAATCGTCTATGTCGAGCATGATAACAGCAAAAGTTCCCTCTGTCCTTTTTGCCCTTGCTTCACATCTTTTCATGACTATGTCCATAAAGCGCCTGTTCGCCAGTGCTGTAAGATGGTCATGCAGCGAAAGCTCTCTGGTCTCTTTGAACAGTCTTGAATTCTCAATGGCCGTACCTGCCTGGTTCCCGATGGAGAGAAGCAGGTCGATCTTGTTCTGGTCGATCTTTATGTTAGGTGGCAAATACAGGTACAGAATTCCCACAACCTTGTTCAGCGCTTTCAAAGGTACGATTATATGCCCGTGAGGGGTCATTCCGGAGAGAGTTATAGTATGTCTGCTGTCCCTGTTGCAGTTTTCAGACACTATGATCTTGCCGTTTGCTGCGGCAAGACCGCACAGGCAGGTGCCGACCTTCATGTTCTTATGTTTGTCCAGAAATTCTTTGTCATGGCCGAGATGTGAAACAAGCTCCATTCTGTCTCCTTCAAGAAGGAAAATACCGCCTTTATGCTGGACATCGAACAGGTCAAGAGTGGTTATGTTCTCGAGCAGGACAGCAAGCATTGACTCCATATCAATTGTCTGGCTCAGGGAAGAAGACACTTTATACAGCGCCTGAAGATTCAGTGTTGTTGTCTGGAGCTCAGTATGCTGAATTGCCATTCGTTCTTCTGTCAGTTTTCTTTCCTCGTCATTTTTCAGGAGTTTTTTTCCGGCAAGAAAAATGACAATAAGGCCGACTGTCCAGGTTACAGTATAAAGAAGTGCATAGTGAATTATTTTTATTACTTCAATAGCCCTCAGCTGTTCCATGGGGACAGCTACGCTGAGTCCTCCGGAAATATTTCCGGGAAGGTATTCCTCTCCTGTATGGCACTGTGTACAGTTCTTTCCGGCGATCAACGGCCGTATAAGGCGCATATGTTCTTTGCCTGACACTGTCATGATCGAGCTGATCTCGGTTTCACCTTTATCAAATTGTTCAAGGGCATTCTTTTCCCACGTATCAGGGACATTTTCTTTGCGGGTAGGGTGTCTGCTTGTTGTCCTGGCCTCTATTCCATTATCCTTTGCTATAAATTTATTGATCTGACGGATCATATAATCCGGGTTGATCAGTGTCAGCCGTCTTTTTGAAGCAGTAGTTACATCACGTTCATGAACACCGGACAGAAAAGGGTTAGGCTGTGTATCCTCAGTTACCGGCACATATACCCCGCCATGCATGGCCACCCACCTGCGGTACATGGTGTCTTTTTCAAATGCTATACGGGCCTGCATTCTTGCAATTTCAACAGTATTTCTCTTTTCAAGAAAAACTTCCCATCCAAGGCCGGTAACATATAGTGTTGACCAGACGATTATAAGGCCCAGAACGTATTTGTGGAGATTTGATGAATTTTTAAGATTTAGCATAAGTATTTAATGTTTATCTTTTTTATCGGTTCTGGAGAGGGGAATGTTGAGTGTCGGACAATTCTTTTTCGAGCAGGTCTATGAAAATACGAACAACATCGCAGTCAAACTGTGTCCCCGAATATTCCTTGAGTTGTCCAATTGCAAAGTCTTTACCGCGTGAGGGCCGGTAAGGCCGGTCTGAGATCATGGCATCATATGAGTCAGCAACACTGATAATTCTTGCGAGTTTAGGCAGGTTATCACCTTGTAGCCCGTCAGGGTATCCGCTTCCGTCGAGCTTTTCATGGTGTGAACGGATGATAGGCAGTATTTCCTCCAGCCCTTTGATAGGTTTTAGGATCTCTTCTCCTTTGGCAGGATGCTTTTTTATCAGGTCAAATTCTTTGTCAGTAAGTTTGCCGGGTTTGTCCAGCGTTACATCATATGTCCCGATCTTTCCTATGTCATGGAGGAGCGCCGCAATGTTCAGCACTTCTAACTCATGTTCGGAAAGACCCATTTTCTGTGCTATGGCAATGGCATAAATTGCAACATTGGTTGAATGCCCGTTCGTCCATGAACTTTTTGCATCGATAATATTTGATAAGGTAACAACAAGATTGTTGTATGTGTCCAATAATTCCCTGTTCGTGGAATCGAGGTCTTTAAGCATGTTGAAAAAAGCGTCTTTTGATTTGATCAGTTTATCTTCTTTTCCTTTTGATTCGGTTATGTCAATTATCACATGTACATAAGAAGTTGCTTCCTGACTGCCGATGCTCAATGGGGTGATGCTTTCGGTAAATACTTTTTTGTTTTTCAGGTCGATATATTCTGTGTTTTCTGTTTTGTCCGTTGCGAGAACACTCAGCACAGGACAAAATGAAGGGGGGGAGTCATTATGGCAGAAGAGGTCATGGCACTTTTTAGAAAGGATCTCAGAGAAACTCATTCCGTAGAGATTTGCAATGAATTTATTTGCACGAACAATATTAAAGTCCTTATCGGTAAGCAGGATGCCGTATGGAATTGAATCAAATGTGACCAGCCATTCATGGGCAGCGCTTTTTAGCTTGTCTTCGGACTGGCTGGTCTTCTTAAGCAGCCCGGCGCGTTCGTTTATAAGGTAACCGGTGACGAAGGAAGCGATAAGGGTCCCAACTATAAGCATATGAAAAAATGTCTCGATCGATATGTCTATGGTCAGAATGTGTACGAGCAATCCATCGCCGTATGTGACCTGGTCATAAAGCAGATATGTAAAGAAGACAAGAACTCCGGATAACATGACAAAAATGGAGAGTTTTGAGTTTAATGGTATATATGTTTTTTTCATTTTTCCCTGCTTATTAACAGTATATAACAGTCCCTTTTCTTTTTGTACTGTCATGCTCCCAATATACTATTAATCCTCAAGTTCTGAGGGAACTGGATTGAACGGGTAATGATATATCTTCTGATCCTGAATAGCGTCGTCATATCAATTCCCTGTATAAAATGTTTTAAAACATATACTTATAATGTAACAGACTTGAGTGTAAATATTGGGTTAACATCCTGTAAATATTTGCAGGATGGCATGTTAAAATGTTTTATTTTCTTACGGTTATCGTTTGCTTAATCTGTGCACCATCTCTACAAGTGCGATGACATTCTCAGGCGAAGTCTGGGGCACCACCCCATGTCCGAGATTGAATATATGTCCTTTTGCTGATGCTCCCCTGGACAGTACATCTTTTACGCGTTCCTCGATCTTCTCTTTTGGAAGGAACATTGAAAGCGGGTCCATATTGCCCTGTATAACCGTGTCCCTGCCGAACCTCTTAATTGCTTCGTCAAGGCTTATTCTCCAGTCCACTCCGTAAACATCAGCCCCGCATGTTTTGATCTCTTCTATTAAGCCGGCTGTCTCGCCGACAAAATAGATGACAGGCACCTGGTCTATGTTTGTGTCTTTCATCCATTTTTTCAGGTCGGAAATTATCCGTTTCACGTACGGCAGCACATGTTCCCTGAAATCTGCCGGTGAAAATATACCGCCCCATGTATCGAATATCTGAACGGCCTGTGCTCCTGCGCTTATCTGGGCCTTAAGATATTCTGTAATGGTGGCTGTTATTTTATCCATAAGTGTTTTGTAAAGATCCGGCGCTTCAAATATCATCCTTTTGGTGTTCAGAAAGTTCTTTGAGGTGCCGCCTTCTATCATGTAAGTTGCTGTTGTGAGCGGTGCGCCTGCAAACCCTATAAGCGGTACCCTGCCGGCAAGCTCTTTTCTGAGAAGCCTTATTGTATCCATGACAAATCCCATGGTCTCTTCAGGGTCAGGGACAAAAAGCTTATCTACGGTTTCTTTGTCTCTGATTGGCGGTCCCAGAATCGGGCCTCTGTTCTCTTCAAAGGCAAGCCCCTGTCCCATTGCTTCGCAGGGGATAAGTATGTCTGAAAAGAGTATCGCGGCATCTACCCCCAGTATATCTATAGGCTGTAATGTGACCTCTGCCGCAAGCTCCGGTGTTTTGCACATTGTCAGAAAATCGGACTTGCCTCTTATCGCCCTGTATTCAGGAAGGTATCTTCCTGCCTGTCTCATTATCCATATCGGTGTGTAAGGGACCTCTTCGCCACGGCATGCTTTTAAGAATGTATCGTTCATTTATCCTCCGGATCGTTCAGTTTCATTTCAGCAGCTTTTTTAATTCTATATGGAATGTAGCCGCAGAACGGCTCTTCGTCAAGGTAATCACCTGTCACAGCGTATGCCCTTGCCCTGCAGCCGCCGCATACATTTATGTACTCGCAGGAACCGCACCTGCCTTTATATTTTTTAAAGTCCCGCATCTCTTTTAAAAGAGGGGAGTTTTCCCATATGTCCTTAAAGGACTGTTCTGTCAGGTTGCCCGCATGTTTCGGGAAATAACTGCAGGGCAGAACGTTTCTGTCAACATCTATCAATGCGATAACCTGTCCTGCAATACAGCCTTTTGAGCCTCCGGTCGAGAATTTCAGGGTCCTTTGTTTGAATTTTTCGCCTTCTTCTTTCTGTTTCTGGAGGACTATTCTGTAGTAGTGCGGGGCACAGGTGGGACGTACGAGCATGTCCTGCTCGCCTTTCTCCATCTGGTAGTGCCACTCGAGTATCTCTTCATATTCCTCTTTTGGGATAAGCTCGCTCATCATGTCTTCGCCCCTGCCTGTGGGGACTATCATGAACATGTACCACGCGGTCGCGCCCAGCTTTTTGGCAAGTTTGTAGACCTTTGGTATCTCTTCCTGGTTGCGTTTTGTAAATGATGAGTTTATAAGAAATTTAATGCCGTGCTTATTAAACAGTTCAGCGGCATTCATGACCCCTGAGAACGCGCCTTTCTGGTTCCTGAAGTCATCATGAACTTCTTCAGTCGAACCGTCAAGACTGAGAGAGACCATCTTGATATCGGCTGAGAGCATGTTTTTACAGATGTCTTCGGTAACGAGCGAACCGTTAGTTGCGATGCACATCCTGAGCTCTTTTGAAGTGCCGTACTTTGCAATTTCAAAAATGTCTTTTCTGAGCAGAGGCTCTCCCCCTGAAAGGACCATCACAGGCTTTGCGTAAGATGCAATATCATCTATTATCCTGTACGCCTCTTCCGTAGAGAAGTCAGGGTGTCCGTCTATTTCCATGGAAGATGATGAACGGCAGTGCACGCAGTTCAGGTTGCACCTTCTCGTCATCTCCCATGCTATCCATTTAGGTTCAAATTTATCGATCATATCTAATATCGTATCTCATTTAATTATGGAGTATATTTTACATGAACTTTATGAAAACTTCATTTGAGAGCAGAAGACCTTTTCTTGTAAGTCTGAGATCTGTTTCGTATGAGCAGTCTGAAGCGGTTATCTCTACCAGTCCTGCCTCCTGAAGTTCCTTTATCTGTTTCTGATAATGAGAGACAATATTTGTTTTATATCTCTTTGAGAATTTTTCGAGATTAAGCCCCGAGGTCTTTCTCAATCCGAGAAAAATGGCCTCCTGAAGGGCTGCCTCTTTAGATATGTCTTCCGGATCTTCTAAATGAGAGATGTTCTCTGAAACCGCCTTTATGTATTCATCAAGACTGTTGGTGTTATGGTACCTTTTATTGTTCATGAAAGAGTGAGCGCCCTGGCCTGTACCGTAATATTCACCCCTGTCCCAGTAGTTTAGATTGTGTCGGCTGAAACATCCCGGTTTTGCGAAGTTGGATATTTCGTAATGAAGGTAGCCTTCAGACGTTAAATGATCGATGGTGCGTTCATACATCTCGATGATCCTGTCTTCTTGCAGAAGGTTAACGTCACCCCCCCTTTGCCCCCCCTCGGAATCGAGTCGTACCGACTTACTAAGGGGGGGATGTAAAAGCCGGTACAATCCTGTCCCTTTTTCAACAGTCAACTCATAGGTCGAGATATGTTCAGGTTTCAGGCTGACCGCCATGTTGAGCGATTCCTGCCAGCTTGTAATGTCCTGCCCCGGGATACCGTATATCAGGTCAATACCGATATTTTCAAAACCCGAATCCCTTGCCAGCCTGACCGCTTTTTCAGCTTCCCCTGAATTATGTATCCTTCCCAGAAATTCAAGTTCGTTGTCATTGAATGACTGGACACCCATGCTGATCCTGTTCATGCCTGCGGTCTTAATGACCCGAAGTTTCTCTCTGTCAAGTGTTCCCGGATTCGCCTCGATCGTTGCTTCGTAGTCATCGGTGAAACTGAAATTCCTGAATATATGGGCAATAAGTCCTGAAAGCAGATCAGTCGGAAGCGCTGTCGGTGTTCCCCCGCCAATGTAGAGGGTTGAAAGCTCTTTTTTGTCAGGGATGTCCGAAAGCTCCTTTTTGAGCGCATCAATATAAACAGACGCTTTTGCAGGGTCATAGATCCCTGATATAAAATC
>CBFDEG010000118.1:0-7890 GCA_965603765.1 uncultured bacterium
CATGTCCCCGAGCCCTGGCTCCACAGCCCTCTGGGTCTCCCATGCTTTTTCCAGGACCTTCAGCCTGTCCCGTATTTCAGCAGCTTCTTCAAATTTCAGCTCATCTGAATAATATTGCATCTTTTCTTTCAGCTCAGAAAGAAGATGTTTCTGTCTGCCCTGTATGAAGGCCTGCACATCATGTACTGTCTCCATGTATCTTGTTTTGTGCTGTTGTGTTCTGAGCAGTTCATGACAGGGGGCAAGGCACCTTTTCATCTGGTACTGGATGCAGGGACTGAAGGACTTTTTAAGGCTGTGTCTGCACCTGCGGACAGGAAAGCTGCGACTTATGAATTTCAGGACCTCCCGCATCGTCCCGGAAGGCACATAAGGCCCGAAATAGACGGCCCCGTCCTTTTTTATCCTGCGTGTAACTTTAAGGCGGGGCCATTCTTCATTTAATGTCAGCTTCAGGTAAGGATAGTTCTTGTCATCTCTGAGGACTATATTGTAGCGGGGTTTTATCCGCTTTATAAAATTTGCCTCCAGTACAAGGGCCTCGAGTTCGTTCTTTGTGATAATGTACTCAAAGTCCCTTATCTCCTGCACCATCTTTGTTTTTCTTGGATCAAGTGACGCTGAGTCCCGGAAATATGACTGCAGCCTGTTCCTCAGGTTCTTTGCCTTTCCCACATACAGGACTTTGCCCCCGGCGTTTTTCATTAAATATATGCCCGGTGAAACGGGACATTGAGCAAGTCTGTTTTTGATGTCCATGTTGAAATTATAACCTATGCTGAAAATGGATTGATGGAAATAGTTGCAAATGGAACTTCAGTGGAATATATGGTTTTAAGCTGTATATGTGTTTGTTATTCAGGATTGCTGAAATATTCGGGGAAATTGGTTTTGATATATTTTTGCTGTTCAAAGAGGGTCTGGAAGGGAATCTCTTTAAGAAACTGTATGATTACCACTTCCCTGCCGACGCTGATGACAGTGCCTTCAATTTCAAGAGGGTCGCTTTCGACAAAGGTTATGGTCCCCTGTATTGTTGAGCCTTCTGCAAGGCCGCTTTTTTCTTTATAAAAGAGCCTGAGTCCGCCTTCTGAAATATCAATGACCTCATATGAAATGTCCGAAATTGTCAGTATAGGTCTGCCGCCAACAGGGTATCTTGTTCTGTAATGTTTTCGTCTGTTATTAATATTGTCAGGCATTGGATCGTTTCATAGGATGTCTTTTTCTTTGATATTGTACTTATTTATTTTGTATCCGATCTGCCTTGAGGTAATGCCGAGCAGTCTTGCTGCCTTTGCCTGTATCCAGCCGGTCTTTTCGAGGGCATCTATGATGTTTCCTTTTTCTATTTCCTCTATGTTGGCTGCCAGTGATACAGATTTAGCGGAGCTTGTTATTCTGCGGATACTTAATGAGACAGGCAGGTCGGATGCGGTGATCTTCTTTGTGCCGGTCATAATGACCAGTCTTTCAATGGTGTTCTCGAGTTCCCTGACATTGCCGGGCCAGTTATAGTGCAGTAATATTTTCAGAGCGCTTTTGTCGATGGAAATAGAGCGCTTGTTCTCCTTATTGAATTTTTTCAGGAAATAATCAATAAGGACCGGGATGTCCTCTTCTCTCTCTCTCAGCGGAGGCAGGAATAAAGGAATGACATTTAACCTGAAATAGAGGTCTTCCCTGAATTTATTGTGCGAGACAAGTGCCTCGAGGTTTCTGCTTGTTGCTGTTATTATCCTGACATCGACCTTCTGGGTCTTTTCGCTGCCTACCCGTTCAAACTCCCTTTCCTGAAGAACTCTCAATATCTTGGGCTGCAGTGTTATAGGCAGGTCTCCTATCTCGTCAAGGAATACGGTCCCCTTATGGGCAAGCTCGAACTTTCCGCTTCTTGCTGCAATGGCGCCTGTAAACGCGCCCTTTTCATGGCCGAAGAGCTCTGACTCGAGAAGCCCTTCGGGTATTGACGCGCAGTTGAATTTAATGAAGGGACCCTTGCTCCGGGGACTCATGTAATGAATTGCCTTTGCAACAAGCTCTTTTCCTGTGCCGCTTTCTCCGCGCAAAAGCACGGTCGCTTTGGATGGCGCTACCCGGTTTATTGACTCAAATACCTCCTGCATCTTATCTGAGAGGCCTATTACATTGTCGATGCTGTATTTGCCTTTAAGTTCTCTTTTCAGGTCTTCTTTTTCTTTTTCTATTTCTTCGTAGCTTTCCCGTAATTTAATGAACTGGGCCATTATTGAGGCAATGATCGTCAGTACCCTCAGGTCATCATCCACGCTTCCGAGTTTTTTTGAATATATTCTGTCAACGCTTAAAACCCCGAGAACTTCATTTTTAAGCATGATAGGCACGCAGAGAAATGATATCCCGTCTTTTTCAGGTCTTGATCCTGTTTTATTGAGAAACAGGGGTTCTTTTCCGATATTGGGGATCACGGTGGGGACCTTTTTTTCAAGAACACGTCCGACAATGCCTTCACCTATGCGGTATTTGCCTTTTTCGATATTATGTTTCGCAAGTCCGTGGGCCGCGACTATCCTGAGCTCTCCTGACAAAGGGTCGAGAAGGAATACGCAGCCTCTTTGCATTTCCAGGAGAGTGCCGAGTGTTGACATGACAGATAATAAATTGGTTTCGAGAGCAAAAGAAGTTGTGAGCACCCTGCTGACTTCGAGGATGGCGGTAAGCTCCCTGTTCTTTTGGACAATCGGGTCGGTTTTTTTGTTGGTTTCAGTCGTCACGTTATAAAAACCATATACTGATACTGTCTTTTATTTTTTGAATAAAATATTAACATCACCTGTAACTATATATCAATATGGAGAAAAATTGAAATAAAACTTAGTTTTCGGGTGGAAGTTGTTAATTTTTTGTTTGAATAGTTATAATTAAAGCCTATCTATACTAAATACATCGAGATTTTCTTTGTAATTTCATGAATAAAGCATTGTAAAATTTGTTATAATAAATTTTTATATCTAAATATATTTTACAGGGATACTAAATATGGCAAAAGGCTGTTGTGACACAGGAAGAGAAGATAGACTTAAGCAGTATGAGCTTGCAGAATGGAAGATAATCGACCCGAACCTCAAGGCATTTGACCCTGATGATGTTCTGTTCACCCCCCCGTATATCAATAAACGAAAAAAAGGGATATCTTTATTGATAGACTCGAAATCACCTAACTGGATGAGCGTTAACGATGCAGGCGTTGAAATACTCAAGCTCTGTAATGGCAAAAATACGTTGACAGATATACAGAAGGCTGTCTGCAATAAATACGGGCTTACTGATACTGAAAAGGCAGGAAAAGAGGTTCTGGACTTTTTAACTGCCGCAGGCATGCTCGAATTTGTATCCAACAAGAAGATCGACAGGCCGGAGTATCCCGGCAGGGGCATGACCATTGCGCCCCGCAAGCTGGATGAGCTCTGGATATATTATACGATGGCATGCAACCTGCGCTGCAAGCACTGTCTTGTAAGTGCCGGGAAAAGCCTCAGGAATGAGCTGACCGTTGAAGAGATTAAGGCGCTGGTAGATGAATCGATAAAATTAGGGGTAAAGCGTTTCTATATTACCGGCGGTGAGCCTTTTATCAAGGAAGGCATCTTCGACCTTATTAAATATATTACAAAAACAAAAAAGCGTGAACTTATTGTTCTTTCAAATGCCACGCTCTTTGATGAAAAGAGGGTGAAGACGCTTAAGAAATTTGTGGGGCCGAAACTCATCATTCAGGTCAGTCTTGACGGCCCGACAGCAGAGATACATGACAAGCTTCGCGGCGAGGGCAGTTTTGACGCTGCTGTTGAAGGGATCAAGCGGCTTATGGGTATCGGCATCGTGCCTATCGTATCAACAGCCATCAGTAAGCTGAATGAAAATGAGATCGCAAAGACCTCCCGTTTTCTGTCAAAGCTCGGTATACAGGAACATAATGTTCTCTGGATGCATGCAAAGGGACGGGGCGTCAATAATATGAATGAACTGTTCGTTTCCTCTGACAACATTGCCCGTGCAATGAAAAAGCTCAAAAAGGAATACAAAGAGAAGGAAATGATATTTGATAATGTTGAGTCCCTGAAGGTCCGCATACGGACAAAAAGGGGCAGAAAGAACGACCTCTGCAATAACTGTTTTGAGAAGGTCTGCGTGAATTCTGACGGCAATGTATATCCGTGCGCATCCCTGAACGGGGATAAGCGTTTCAGCGGAGGTTCGATAAGAAAAAAACCCCTGAAGGAGATCTGGCTTGATTCAAAGGTCATGATAAATGGCAGGGCCAACAGTGTGCAGGACAAGGAAGATTGCAGGGAATGCTACCTGCAGTACTTCTGCGGTGGCGGCTGTACATCGCACAGTTATTATGCAAGCGAGGTAGATACAGGGAAGGGGTCCATTGCTGCCCGTGATCCCTATTGTTCAACATACAAGGCACTGTTTGAGGACATTATCTGGGAAATGGCTTCAGAGGGCGTAGAGCTTCAAAAAGGTAAGGAATATTCAGCACCGCTTATTTTTAATGCAATGGACTCTAAACTGCCGGGACATTTTGGCGCTGGAATTAAATCTATAGATAAAAAGTTTGATGTCGGCTGTTATCACTGTTCATGTGTTCTTTCGGTTGATGTTGAAGATGATGAAGATATGTGCAAGCCCGAGATAAAAGGCCATGTGACCAAGACAGTAAAGAAGAAATTCTCAAAGGCAGCTTTTGCGCCTGTTGCGGACTATTACTGCCCTACCGGATATTCCCCCAAAGACCTTGCGCATATTCCTAATGAAGTGCTTGATGTGTCTTACGGGTGCGGTAATCCAGCGGCATTGGCTGACCTTAAGGCTGATGAGACAATTGTCGATCTGGGCGCAGGCGGTGGTATTGACTGTTTTATTGCCGCAAAAAAGCTCGGTAAAAAGGGCAGGGTCATCGGTATTGACCTGACTGATGAAATGGTTGAAAAGGCAAGAGAGAGTGCAGTAAAGGTCGGGGATGCTCTCGGCTACCATAATGTTGAGTTCAGGGCAGGCAATATAATGGAGCTTCCTGTTGAGGACAACTCCGTAGACCTGGTCATATCCAACTGTGTTATTAACCTTACAGAAGATAAGACTAAAGTTTTAAACGAAATATATCGAATATTAAAACCAGGCGGAAGGTTTATTATTTCTGACATTGTTTCTGACAAGCCTGTTCCGGGTTATCTGAAAAGAGACCAGGAACTCTGGAATGCCTGCCTTTCAGGCGCTCTGACAGATAAAAGGTTTAAAGAAGCGGCAGAGAGCGCCGGATTTCCGGATGTTGAACTTGTAAGGAACTATCTTTATAAAAAAGTTGAATTTATCCAGTTTTATTCAATAACGATGAAGAGCACAAAGCCTGCGAAGTCCGGCTGCGGCTGTTCTTCATGCGGTTAAAAAACATTTGAATATATAAAAAAAGGGGTGAGATCATGAAAGTCACTTTAGTTAATGCGCAGGTTTTGGATGGTAATAATGTAGTACCTCCATTGGGACTTCTGTATATTGCCGCAGTTCTCGAAAAAGCGGGACATGCTGTACAGATATATGATGCAGACCCTGAATATCAGGACAATATGATAAGTGAGATAAAGGCGTTTGATCCTGATCTGGTAGGATTGAGCTTTCTTACGGTTGCGTATGAGCGGGCCTTTAATCTTGCTAAAAAACTTAAACAGGAACTGCCGGGCAAGACTTTTTGCTCCGGAGGTGTGCATACCACTGTTAAGCCTCATGAAACGATGAATGAGCTTGATCTTGATTTTATTGTTGTCGGTGAAGGTGAGGACACGATAATCGAGGTTTGTGAGAAGCTCGGAAAGAATGAGGGCCTGGCAGGGGTAGAAGGAGTCATGTACCGTGATAACGGGGAGATAAAGGATAACGGCAGGAGGGCATTGATAGAAGATCTTGATTCGATCCCGTTCCCTGCGCGCCACCTGATAGACATGAAGCCTTATCTCATGCCCCCGGGAATTATAAGGGGCCACGCTGACAAGAACCAGACAACCATTGTTACGAGCAGGGGCTGTCCTTTTCAATGTATCTACTGCGGCAGTCACAATATCTTCGGAAGAAAGACAAGAAGACGTTCTGTAAAGAATGTTGTGGATGAGATCGAGCATCTCCATAAAAATTTCGGCATAACCGGTATCTATTACTGCGATGACACTTTTACACTGAGCCCCAAATGGGTAAGGCAGTATTGTGAAGACCTGACAAGCAGAAACCTCGGCATTAAATGGGCAGGCCAGTCCAGGGTTGACCAGACTGACCCGTCGCTTATGAAGCTTATGAAGGAGTCAGGTCTTGTTCAGCTTGATTTCGGTGTAGAGAGCGGATCTGAAAAGATTCTCAAGGTCCTTGGTAAAGGCGGTGCCGGCGACAGGACAGCGCAGATAAAGAACTCTTTCAAGCTCTGCAGAGAACTTGATATCAGAACGCTGGCGACATTTATTATAGGCAATCCCGAAGAGACCAGGGAAGACATACAGGAAAGCTTCCAGGTGGCAAAGGACATAAATGCTGACTATACGGCATTTTACTTCCTGACCCCCTATCCGGGCACTAAAATATACGACATGGCCATAGAGAAAGGCTGGCTTGATAAGAATGTTCCTTTCTCTGAAATATGGGCGCATAGACAGCCTGAGCTGCCTTTGATGGCCATTACATTCAAAAAAGAAGAGCTGAGAGATATCCGCAAGAAGATGCAGAATGCCTTCTTCAGGAGAAATTATTTCAGCGGTACAGGAAATATAAGCTTTTACTCTATTCTTTCAACCATATTCTTCAAGCATCCGATGGTCTTTCTCAGGGCATTCGGACAGTTCCTCAGGACAGGAAGGATCGACTATATTGTCGAGACCCTGAATGCGGAATACTGGAGAATGAAGAAGTACGAAGGAGTGGAGTAGAGAGCGCGGAAGATCGTAAAAGCGTAAGCGTGAAAGTAAAAAACAGAAGGAGCTTGTCGTACGACAAGCTCCTTTTTTTATGCCTTGTTTTTTAACTTACGATCTTGCGAGCTTACTAACTTACGCGCTATTAAAACCCCTGCACCGGCATTGGCGTGAATGTCAGTACGAATATTATAAAGCAAATCCACCCCGTTATTTTCCGTTTTTGGTCTAACTGTATATAGGGATATACAACAGGCGGGTGTTTGTAACCCAGAAAGATCATCATTGCGGCCCATATCCACCATCCCGGCCAGTATAAAATTCCAAGGACAATTAAGACAGGAATGGTAAGTATAGAGATAATTCTATGTTTTTCTCCGAACAGTGCATACACGATATGCCCTCCATCAAGCTGGCCGACCGGTAATAGATTAAGGGACGTGACAAGAAGTCCTATCCATCCTGCAAATGCAATGGGGTGGAGCAGTACATCATATTTTTCAGGGTCAATGTTTAAAACGATCTTTGAGAGCAGGTCGAACAGTATTGAGCTTCCGAAAGAGATGCCCTGCTGTAATTCTCCGGCAGGCCTGATATCGGACATACTGAGACCTGCAATGCATGCTATAACAGCTATGATGAAACCGCCTATTGGCCCGGATGCACCTATATCTATCAGAGACCGTCTGTCAGGTATTGGCGGCTTCATTTTTATTACAGCCCCGAATGTTCCTATTATTGAAGGTGCAGGAATGAAGTATGGCAGGGTTGCTGTTACATTATGCATGCGTGATGCAAAATAGTGCGAAAGTTCGTGTGTCATAAGGATCAGCAGGAGGGTCAGGGAAAACGGCAGTCCGAGGTATATCTTTTCCGGCTGTTCCCACGGGATTATTCCGTTCAGCATGGTCCCGGCCATCGTTGTTGTCATAAAGGTAAGTACGAACAGCAG
>CBFDEG010000119.1:0-7823 GCA_965603765.1 uncultured bacterium
TGTTTGCATCAAAGCGTGATGTGGAGGACTCGATAGCAAGACTTGCGGGTATGGCAAGAGCTGCAGGCATACATCTTGTGATCGCTACACAGCGTCCGTCAGTTGATGTCATTACCGGTATAATCAAGGCGAACTTTCCTTCGAGGATATCTTTTCAGGTCTCGTCAAAGATGGACTCGAGGATAATACTCGATACATACGGGGCTGACCAGCTTCTTGGAAAGGGTGACATGTTATTTACCAGCCCCGGCAAGAAGATTAGAAGGATACACGGCGCGTATGTCAGCGGGGAGGAGACAGTCGCGATTGTTGATTTTATAAAGTCCCAGGGCGGGCCGGACTATACATTATTTGAAGATCTTGTTGCAGAGCCCATGATGCAGGAGGCTGCCTCGGAGGACAGGGACGAACTTTACATGAATGCCAGAGATATGGTGCTTTCAGCGGGCCAGGCCTCTATTTCATCGATACAGCGCAGGATGAAGATAGGTTATAATCGTGCTGCAAGGATAATGGAGATGCTTGAAGACGAGGGGATCGTAGGACCGCCTGTTGAGGCCGGTAAGCCGAGGGAAGTTATAAGGAGAAGGTAGTGGAGAGACAATTACTAATTACGAATTATGAATTAAGAATTAAGAATTTCAGATTTCAGATTATTGCGGTTTTTATATTGTTAAGTGTAATAGTTCCTGCGGGTGCTTTTGCTGAGACGGTTGATGAGGTTGTTGGGCGTGTGCAGAAGGCTTTTGCGGAGATAAAAGATATAAAGGGTGATTTTGTGCAGACAAGTTTCATCAAGGACCTTGAGCAGACGCAGAAGTATGAGGGTTCGTTCATTATGAAAAAGCCTTCGCGCATGATGTGGGAGTATAAGTCCCCCCGTGATGAAAAGGTCGTTGTGAAAGATACCGAGGCGTGGGTCTATAAAAAGTCCGAGAACCAGGTGATAAAGACCGGGTTCAGCAAGGAATCATACAGCAGCGCTCCCATGACCATTATGGAGAACTTTGAGAATATAAGGAAAGAGTTTGATATTTCGATGCCTGAGAAAAATGCCCTTAACCTTATCCCGAAGCATAAGATGGGCTTTGTCCGGATGATGGTGATGGAGACATCGCCGGAGGGCTTTCCTCTGAAAATGTTTACTATAATCGATACATACGGTAATATCATCATGATCGAGCTGGATAATATAAAGGTAAACCCGGGACTTGATGATGCACTTTTTATTTTTACAGTGCCGGCTGGCGCTGAAGTCTTTGATATGAATAAATAAAAAAGGCGCAGAGGCGCAAAGGAACAGAGGGTTTTTGTTTTGATACGTTGCTACTTTGACCCTCATACTACGTTATGCCCCCAAAAAAACGACGGATAAAGAAGAATAAAAAGAGACAGTTCCATATTGCATTGATACTCCTGCTGATCATTGCCGGGACATTCCTCCTTTACAGGGAATCCGGTAAGCATGAAATGCAGGAGATCGTTCCTGAAGTTGTGATCAAGACGGAAAAAAAGGCGATGACTATTCCTGAGGTTCCGAAGGTCATCATGCCGGTGATCACCAGGCCCCGTCTGCCCAGGGTTTCGATAGTCATGGATGACCTTGGATATAACAAAAAAAGCGCTCAGGAGGTCCTGGCGCTGAAAAGCTCGTTGACTCTCTCGATCCTTCCGCACCAGGCATATTCTCTTTGGATCGCTGAGGAGGGCCGCAGGCTCGGCCATGATATTATCGCCCATATACCTATGGAGGCCACCAGGCCGCATAAGCTCGGGGAGGGGGGGATATACAGGAACATGTCAGAAAATGAGATCATTGCCGTGTTAAATAAAGATATTCAGGCTGTGCCTTATGCTGTAGGCGTAAGCAATCATATGGGCTCTGCCTTTACCCGGGACGCGCAGGTAATGGATGTTTTTATCAAAGAACTGAAAAAGCAGGGGCTTTTCTTTCTTGACAGCATTACCGCCCCGGAATCAGTGGGGTTCAAGATTGCAAAAAAGCATGGGGTCAGAAGCATCCGGCGTGATGTGTTCCTTGATAATTCAGAAGACCCTGAAAAGATCATGGTGCAGTGGGAGAGGCTTTTGAAGATAGCGAAAAAAAGAGGGTACGCTGTTGCCCTTGCTCACCCTAAAAAAGGCACACTCAAATTTCTGAAAGACATACTTGCGGGTAATGATAAGGTCGAGGTCGTTCCGATTTCAGAGCTGATCACGGAATAAACTTGATTTGGCGGGTATTATTGTTTAGTATTTAGCATTAATACTTTCAGGAGGAATTACTATGGATGTGAATTTTATTTTAAAGGTGAAGGACGCAAAGGCTGTGGACATACAGAAGGCACTGAAGGCCGCAGGTGTTAATGTTGTCAGTATCACAGAGATACATAAGGAAAAAGGCGAAGAATAATACAGAGCTGTTGCGGTCTGTGCCTGCCTGGTTTTTAATAATGATGGCGAGTTGTACGGGATATTTGCGCACTTTCGACTGCTGGTATATTGAAGGAAGGGGAATAAATGGAAACGGAAAACGGGCCCGGGCCTGAATGGTATGCGGTACATGTACGGTCAAGGCATGAGGCGCAAATCTTTGAAAGGCTTAAGCTTAAAGGTGTTGAGGCATTCATGCCCACGGTTGAAAAGCTCAGGAAATGGAAGGACCGTAAAAAGCTGGTCGCATTTCCTCTTTTCCCGGGATACCTTTTTGTGCATATAGCAAAGGATGCAAACAGCATGCTGAGTGTACTTAAGATAAGAGGGGTCGTAAGACTGCTCTGTACGCTTCCGGGGGAGCCGGACCCTATTCCGGAAGACCAGATAACCGCACTAAAGACACTCATCGAGAACGGGGCGGACCTTGACCCGTATCCTTATATGAATGAAGGTGAGACGGTCAGAATAACAAAAGGCCCGCTTACAGGCATAGACGGTACACTTGTAAAGAAAGTGGACAAGCATGTTTTCGTGCTTTCTGTTGATGTGTTACGACAGGGAGTTGCTGTAAGGATAAATGCATCGGATGTTGAAAAGTTATAAAAGGCTGAGGCATTTTTACATCAGCATGATGGTATGAACAACACAATATCAGATAGATCTGCAGCCATGATTCTCACAGTCTAAAAAAAATAAAATCATCACAACCCATTGTTTTTATGTGATTTAATGGGCTCTGCTGGGCCCGGATAATTATTGGCATATAATTGGCCTCTGTTTTGCTACATATGTTCTGTTAAACATTGCTATTTTATATAGGGCATAACTAAATGCTTGAAAAATTAAGGGAAACGATAACAAAAAAAATAAAAGGAGGTGGAGAAGGGAAAGTAGTTTAGCAAGATAAAAATTAACGTGATGTATAATAGCCGCAAAAAAATTAAGGAGGAGTATTTAGATGAAAAAGATATTTGTAGTACTCATGAGTTTAGTATTCGTACTCGGCGCAGTTTCTTTCGTTGTCGCTGATGATGCTGGCATGGACAGCGTAAGGGCAATGGCACCGGGAGCAAAGGTAATTCTTGGTGGTGACGCATATGTTAGAGGCCTCTACTTTCAAAATTTTGACGGTATAGAAGGTGATGATAATGACAACCGTTACTTTGACCAGAGAGTAAGACTTAAGGTCAATGCATTGGTAGGAGACGGTATTGAAGTAAGAAACAGAATCGTGCTCTTTGGTAATGAAGACGGCGATGAAGCAGTACTTGACAGTAATACTGCCAGGGATAATTATACTGTTGATTACTCATACCTTCATGTACCAGTAGGAAGCGTAACTATCGATACCGGTATCATGAAAAGGTCTTTCGGTAACAGGCTGAACATCTGGGACGAAAGAAACTCAACCCTTCAGGCTTCTATGGCATTCGGAAACGCTAACGTTTCTGCTTTCCTTGATAAAATTGAAGAAACAGAAGACACTGGTGACGAGAATCTTGATGACTATGACAGATATGGTGTATCTGTAACTACAGACGTAAACGGTATGACCCTCGGCGCAATGATCCGCGTTGATCAGGACAACAGGAATTCAATTGTGAACGAAGATGATGTCACTGTTTTAATAGTTGATGATTCAGGTTTTGATGTGGACCTCTTTGTAAACGCTAAAGCCGGCAACCTTGATATAGCAGCTGAGTTCGCATATGAAGGCGGCGACATGAATGAAGATACAGAGGACAATGCTGGAATGGGTGCTTTCGTTTCTGTTTCAACACCAATCGACCAGCTTACAGTTGGCGGTACATTAGCATATGCTGCAAACGGCTTTGATGCAGACGATCACTTTAACCCTACACTCCTTATTGGTACAGACCAGGGTAGTGCGCTTCTTGATTTCGGCGCAATAGATGATGAATCATCATTTGGTGTAGTTGCTGCTGCAGATTATGCAGTTTCAAGTGACCTTGCAGTTAATGCAAAGCTTGCTTACTACTCATTTGGAGATCCTGTTGATGATGCAACACTTACTGAGGTTGATGCCGGTCTTGCTTATCAGCTTGGCGACAATGCACAGTATGTACTTAACCTTGCTTATGGCAGCATAGACAAGTTCACTGCTGATGATGACTCACCAATGTTTGTTGGCCACGCAATTGAAATGTGGTTCTAAGTCTGCTTAGCAGATAATGCTTTATCGAGGCGCCCCGTTTACGGGGCGCCTTTTTTAATGTGCCTGGTTTTATTGACAATGTACTTATGACTCCTTTAATATTTCATTGGGCCGCTTCAGCTGTTTAATCTTAAATTAACCGGGAACAAAACAATATATGGAGAACAAACCAGGGGAAGAAATAATAGATGATGAGATAAATCTTATTGACTATCTTATAGTGCTTGCCAAACGCAAAAAACTGATAATCCTTTTTACTTTAGCCGTAGTTATTATTACAGCGATCTACAGTTTTACCCTGCCGCCTGTATATAAGGCCGAGACAACCCTACTGCCTCCTCAGGAGAGCAAGTCAAATATACAGTCACAGCTTTTGAGCAGGCTTGAAGGAATAACCAGCATAGCCGGCGGGTTGCCGGGTGATACATCCATTTATACGGGTATGATAAAGAGCCGTACCGTACTGGACAACATCATTGACAGGTTCGGGCTTATGGAGGTGTATGAAGCTGAATTCAGGCAGGATGCAAGAAAGGCCCTGGATCATGAGGTAAATGTTGGCAGCGATAAAAAATCTTCCCTGATCACCATTGCTGTATCAAATAAAGACCCTGAACTCGCGGCTGACATGGCGAATGCCTTTGTTGATGAGCTGAAAAATCTTGTGCAGGGCCTTGCTATCTCAGAGGCATCAAAACGGAGGCTCTTTTTTGAAGAGAAACTTAAGCATGCAAAAGAAGAACTTATCAGGTCCGAAGAAGCCATGAAGGCATTTCAGGCAAGAACAGGGGCGCTGAAAATGGAAGACCAGGCAAGGGCCGTCATAGAAAGCATTGCCGGATTGAGCGCCCAGGTAGCTGCCAAAGAGGTGGAGTTGAAGGTAATGAAGACCTATTCCACATCGAACAATCCTGATCTTCAAAAAGTGGAAGAGACCCTGAGCGGGCTGAAGCTGGAGCTTGGAAAACTTGAAAAGAGTGACGGCAGCAATCCTAACCCTCTCATGTCCACAGGAAGCATGCCCGGCATAGGCACGAACTATATCAGAAAACTAAGAGACCTGAAGTTCAATGAGACATTGTTTGAGATAATGGCAAGGCAGTATGAGATGGCAAGGATAGATGAGGCGAGGGACGCGGCAGTAATACAGGTGATAGACAAAGCGGTTATTCCTGAAAAACGCTATAAGCCTGCAAGACGCCAGATGGTGACAACGGCATTTATGGTCAGTCTCTTCTTTTCGGTGTTCCTCGCATTTATTATGGAGTATATTGAAAGGGTTTTCGCAAATGAAGAGAGCAGGAAGAGAATGGAACTGTTCAAAGAGAACCTGTCTTTTAAAAGCAGGAAGTAATGCTACTGAAAAAACTGGTGCAGTTTGGATATGTTCTTCATTGAAACCGTATAAAGGGGATTTCTGATGCTGCTGCTTTTACATGCCTTATAATCTTCATAACTTTTTAATAAGATATTTTTTATGCTTCGATTACTTGTCCCCCCGGTACGCATCTTCACGAGCACTCTGGGTATGTAGCAGGTTGATATTTTATAAGTACTTAGAAACCGCATTATTAGTTCATAGTCAGCGGCAATTTTATAGTCAGTGTTAAAAAGCCCGTACCTCTCATAAACCTTTTTTTTCACAAAGAATGTCGGGTGGGGCGGCATCCAGCCCTTTTGAAACAGCCCTTCCTTATACGGAGAAGACCTCCAGTTCCGGACAGTTTTGGTGATATCGTTTTTACTTACATACTGCAGGTCGCCGTAACAGCTCTCAACATTATAATTCAGGATGCCGGACACTGCAATGTCGACCACGTTATTGTGAGGATAATAATCATCCGCATGCAGGATGCCGATAACATCGCCTGTTGCCAGTTTGATCCCTTTGTTGAGCGCATGATAAGGGCCATCGTCCAGTTCACTTTTCCAGGATGCAATGCCTGCCTCGTACTGTCTGATAATATCAATAGTTCCGTCAGTGGACCCTCCGTCCATGACTATGTGTTCAATGTTTTCGTGATTCTGTCCGGCAACGCT
Source organism: uncultured bacterium (assembly GCA_965603765.1). Classification (GTDB taxonomy): domain Bacteria; phylum Nitrospirota; class Thermodesulfovibrionia; order UBA6902; family UBA6902; genus CBFDEG01. Next base: position 6,653 of record CBFDEG010000119.1, read on the forward strand.
TTTAATGCATTGTTCTATTGAGTCTTTATTATTATATGAGGCTGTTATGATTGAGATTTTCATAATAAATTAGTAGGCAAGAGAAAAAAGTAGACAGTGTATAGTGGACAGTATACTGCCTACTGTCTACTTTCCCCTGCCTACTGCCTTGCTGCTGTTTTCATCAGTCCGGTAATCATTGCAGATATTTCTCTTGTTTCACTAATTAGAGCTATGCCGGTTTCTTTATTTATAAATCCTATTTCAATACCGATACAGACTTGAGTTCTTAATTCTGCGCATGAACCTCTGGCTATTTCAAGAAACCTTATAAATTCCCTGCTGCTTCTCCGGTCAAACCCCTCGGCAATATTTGAAGGGATGGAAAGTCCTGACCTTGTTATCTGGTCTTTATACCCGTAATCCCTGCTGGAAGATAATAAATTATATATTCTGACACTTAATGCTACTCCTCTTTTCCATATTTCTAAATCCTCAAACCTGTTTACGCCCATTTCCATGTCACCCTTTTAAATAAGTATGCAGTAAATAGTAAACAGTGGAGAGTATACAGTATACAGTTTGTCTCCTGCCTACTGCCTACTATTTACTGTTTACTGTCTCCTGATCACTGTCTTCCCCATCACAAGCACATCCATTTTCGTCCTCAAAAAACAATCCAGGGCTTCCTCCGGTTTGCACACAATGGGCTCGTTTTCATTGAAGGATGTATTTAGTAAAACTGGGACGCCTGTCAGCTTTCTAAATTCATCGATCAATTGCCAGTACAACTCATTGTTTTTCTTCTCCACCGTCTGCAGTCTTCCTGTGCCGTCCACATGTGTTACAGCCGGTATGATCTTCTGCTTTTCGGGTTTGATCTTATACACTTTAAGCATGAAAGGGTCGGGATGATCTGTCTCAAAATACTCACCTACAGATTCCGCCTGTATGGAAGGGGCGAAGGGCCTGAAGGACTCTCTTAATTTTATTTTAGAGTTCAGAATGTTCTGCATGTCAGAACGACGGGGGTCACATAAAATACTCCTGTTGCCAAGCGCACGCGCACCCCACTCCATCCTGCCCTGAAACCATCCGACCACCTTGCCGTCTGCTATAAATTCAGCCGTCGTTTTACAGAGATCATCTTTATTAAGTATTTGTTCGATATAGCAATTTTCTTTTTTCAACT
>CBFDEG010000120.1:0-7796 GCA_965603765.1 uncultured bacterium
AACTTTCACCGGGGGCAACTGTTAAGAAATTCTTAACAGTTCGTCGAGAGGGGGATGGCGTCAAGTCTGCACATTTTACAAAAATAATAAATTCATGAAGTAAGTAATCCATGAAAAACCAATGCCTCGGCGACATAAACACTTAACACTCAATTATATAAGTCAGTTATTGTTTAAGGTGAAATCGGGCAGCTAACTAATATGCCGGATAAATTAATTTTATAGGAAATTAAATGAAAAACTTTATAATTGAAGTCAGTAGCGAAGATGAATTAGACATTATTGAAGATGACTTCAAAATAGTACTTAAACTTTCTGACTACCAGGATTTTGTTCAATTGCTGAAAAAAATAAATTCATATGACAGTTTTCAAGAGAATATTACCTTTCAGTGCGATCAATGTAACTCTTTTATTCTGTCAACAAAAGAGTTACATTGCATAATAGAAAAGGTTGTTGATTTCCTGGACAATAATAGTTCAGATCTACGGATCAATGTATATGACAGCTTATGGGATATTAAAGAAGGACTTAAGGAAGTTATTTATCTTACAGATAAAGAATGGAATGATTACTACACGGTTGGATTGCCTGATATCAACTTCATATATGAAAAAGACGGGCAGCTTCTATCAGACTCTGAAGGAAATCACTTGAAGTATGTTGCTGATCAAGCTGCATTTAAGTTTAAGAGTAAATGCAAATGCGATCACCTTTTAGAAAAAAATTGATCCCCCACATGTTTCCGTGGGGTCATGGTCACTGCCCTAAAACCCGAATGCCCTTCTGGCGGAGTTACTTTCTTTTCCCTCTGTTTTCACCAAGAATCAAAATCGCTAATCACTACCCCTCTGCCTCTCCCCTTATAAAGGGGAGAATAGATCCCCGCCTTGCTAAGGTCGTAGCGACTCTACGCGAAGACTCGCTACGAGAGGGGCAGGGGAGGTTATCAATAAAAAAGCCATATTCAAAATGTCTTTCAGACGGAGTTACTTTCTTTTACCACAAAAGAAGGTAACCAAAGAAAGGTGGCCCAGACCGATTTGAAGGACGGTTCTTTGGGCAGGTTCGGGGAATTTATTTAAACTCGCTTCACTCAGACACAAATTAATTCTTTTCCCTCTGGTTTCACCAAGAACCAAAATCGCTAATGGGGAAGGGGAGAACAGATAATTAAGAATTGTGAATTAAGAATTAAGAAGCGTGAAAGTGGGGAAGTAAAGACAGGAACGGCAGGAGATACAGGAACGAAAGTAAACGACAGACCTCATACTTCGACATTCATGATTCTCTTTTGTTTTACTTATTTATTTTGCCTTATCATTCTTTGTCAGCCAGTTTCTCATGAACTCTATTTCAGCTTTCTGGTTTTTTATAATATCATTTGCGAACTTGACGGTCTCCTTGTGTATGCCATCTATGGACAGTATCTTTTCAGCCATGTCTAACGCGCCCTGGTGGTGCACGATCATGTCCTTTACGTACAGGATGTCCCTTTTATGGCCGGTTACAACATTTAAGTCCCTCATCATGGGCTGATACATGGCACCGGTCGGGATGAGATTGTACCAGCGGGCATAAGAAATCCTCATGTCGAGTATCTCAGCTGTTTGTGACTTGAAAATTGATTCCGTGAGTTTTGTCAGCTCCGTGTCTGCGGTGCTCACAAAGAGAAGCACCGAGGTGTCAACAGCCTCCTGGTGGTGAGGGATCATCTCTCTGAGAAAGTCTTTTTCAGAGTTGATCATCTCAGCATGAGACATATGGATCATAGCCGGACTGGCGGCTTTATGTTCCATGTGTTCTGATCCCCCGTGAGAAGCTTTCTGTTCCTCCCTTACAGCGGCTGCTGCTCCCGCAAGTATAATAAGAATAACAACCGGCATCAAATACAGTTTTATTATTTCATATGACTTAATGGCTCATCTCTCCTTTTTTGAAACTACAGGTATTCTTAATTAAATTTTATCACGTATAATTTTTTCTGCAACAAGAATGGGTAAGGACAAAACGACGGATTAGGGGTGAGAGGATAATAGAATAACGGCAGGAGAGACAGTAGAGGCAGTAAAGACAGTTGCTTTTGTTGCTGAAGTTACTGCTGTTGCTTTTGTTGCTGACGTTTCCGTTGTTACTTCTACCCTCAAGAAGTCTAAAGACTGTAATACTGCTTCATTTCCTCAAGGCCGATTATGCGGCCTTTGGGGCTGCCTTTCAGGGAAACGCAGTTGTTTTCTGCATCGATCTCTGCCCATGCGCACGGAAGGGTCAGTTCAGGAGGCGGAGAGGTGATGACGCACATATCTTTCCAGAACTTGCTCGTCGTTGTTCCCCCGTACGGGATAAGTCCTCTTTCCTGCCAGTATGAGACCATGCTCTCGATCTCATAGATGTCCGAGGCCCCGGCCCTGAAAAGAACGGCATCATGGCAGAAGTTTTTACTGAACTTGATAAGGTTCTGCCTGATAAAAAGGTCAAAACCACCGGCATAGGTATAGTTGATGCTTTTTAAAGGTATGATGAGGTTAATTGCTTCAAGTGTTATGGCCATTGAATAGAATACTACTCAAGCAGATGAATTGTCTAGACAGAGATTAATTAAGAATTATGAATTAAGATAAAAGATAACTACGGGTAAGGGGTCAGAGGTTAGGGGGGAACTCGTAAGCGTGAAAGTTGGATAGAAAGCTAATTATATTTCCCCAATTCTTAATTCTTAATTCATAATTATCCTCACTTAGTGGCACTTAAAGCATTGATCTTTTGGGGGATGTTCTTTTTTTCGGGCGTTTTCCTTGCCTTGACCGTGGCACTCAAAACACTGGACTTCTTCTGTAAGGTTTGCATGCGTTTCATCAACTGGAGTTGGAATGACCTTCTCCAAAGAGAGGAGATAGAGGATCAACGGGACAGTACAGATAAGGGCGAAGTATAGTATTTGTTTTTTCATTTTTATTATTTTACTACAAGACTATTTAAAATGGGGCATTGCCCTTAAGGAAATATTAATCGCTAATGAGTGAAAAAGCAAAAACGAAAATGTGGAAATTATAATTAGTACCCCTCTGTGTCTCCCCTTGTAAAGGGGAGAATAAATCCCCGCCTTACTAAGGAGGGGTAGGGGAGGTTAAAAACAGAGAATATCGAATTCGGTATAATAGAGAATATTATTTATAAGGAGGATTTAAGATGAGTGATGATGAACATGTTGATTTGAGCGAATCTCTTGGAGGTTATAAGGAAAAGATCAATCCTGTGACCAAGGCAACCCTGACCTGGGACAAGGAGCTTATTTTTGTCGGAAGGACGCAGGAAGGCTATGAGATCGATTATGACGCACATGTGCAGTGGGGATGCAAGCCTACAGACTCACTGCTTTTGAGCCTTGCGGGATGTATGGGTATCGATACCGTGATGTTTCTCCAGAAGATGAAGGCAAAGCTTGTGAACTTTAAAATTGATATACAGGGCGAACGCAATCCTTCTCCCCCCCAGTTTTACAAGACAATAGATATTGTCCTGCATATAGATGGTGACAACCTGACAGAGAACAAGGTCAACCGCGCGGTCTCTCTTTCACACGAGAAGTACTGCTCTGTATACAATTCCTTACGGCCTGATATTGTTGTGAACATTAAATATGTGCTTAATGGGAATGAGGGAGGATAATTACGAATTAAGAATTATGAATTAAGATAAAAAACGGAGAATATCAAATGACGAAGACCGGGAACACTGTCCCACTTCTTAATTCTTGATTCTTAATTCTTAATTGCCGTTTATATTTGTCCTCTGAAGCTTGCCCATACAATGCCGAGGTACTCATAGATGGCCCGTTTGCTTCGGAGTAGATTTTCGGAGCTCGGGATGAACGCCCAAAAACCTTTTTTGTCTGGACCTCTGATGTAGTTACTGGCTGCTGCGGGGATCGGGTGCATTCCCTGTTTTTTGAACAGGGCCAATGACCTGTGCATATGTGAAGCCGATGTAACCAGTAAGAATTCGTCTGTTCCGAGAACATCTTTAAGATAAAGGGCCTCGTCTTTTGTGTCTCTTGATTGGTCTTCAATGATCATGCTGTTTTTATCCACACCGAGCTGTTCAGCGAGATCTGCCATCAATACAGCTTCCGGTGTTGGATCAAATATACTTCCCCCTGACAGGACCAGTCTGCTCCCCGGGTGTTTTTTGTGCAGCCTGATCCCTTCGATAAGGCGCACAACACTGGATTTGTTGAGCTGGCTTGTCACTGAAATTGCCGGGTCTGTCACATGCCCGCCCCCGAGAACGACTATATATTCGATGAGGTCACAGCTTCCGGTCTCTGTCGAAAGAACCTCATATTTCAGGTAATCTTCTTCCAGAGGAGTAAGCATTTGGGATGATATTGAGGAATTACTTAATGCAAGCAGAAGAATAAAGGCCATTGTCATCATGACCTTTCCGGTCATCTGTTTTTTTGTGAACCAGAGATAATAGAGACCGCATGCAGAGAAGAGAATAATTAATGGTACAGGGAAAAAGAGATTTGCAAAAACTTTTTTAAAGAGAAACATATTCTGGTACCTCTGTTTTGTTGACTTTTATTCCAAGTCTGATAAGATTTCAGTAGAACTACACTTTTTATTATATATGAACAAACGGAGGAATAACAGAGATGAATCCAGTAGAGATAGCTGTGAATATGGAAAAGGACGCGATAGATTTTTATACTGAGGCAGCCGGCAAAGTTTCAAGTCCGGCAGGTAAAAAAATGTTTGATATGATCGTTCAGGATGAGAAAAAGCATCTTGAAATTGTAGAGGCTATCCTGAAAGGATTGAAGATTGAGACAAAGGCCTCTAACCCCGGCGAAGAGACAAAGACTGTCTTTATGGACATGAAGGATGCTGTGATGGACGAATTAGAAGCCACATCAGACGAGCTTGAAGCCTTTAAGGTTGCAATGAAGATGGAAAAAGAGGGCATTGATTTTTATAAAAACCTGTTAAAAGATGCAACGGACGATAAAGTAAAAACGCTTTTTGAGAAACTTATAGATGAAGAGACCAAACACTATGACATCTTTGAAAATACCTATACTTTTCTTAATGATACAGGGAACTGGTTCATGTGGGATGAACATAGTATCGTGGAGGGATGATAGCTGAACGAATGGCCGGCAGCGTGCTGGTTAGTCAATGTTTTAAGGAGGCGGGCAATGGAAGTAATTGAGTATGGCGGAATAGAGATCAAACTCGATGATAATGGTTATCTTGATGAGTTTGAAAAATGGGATGAAAAGACAGCATGCGGATTAGCTGAACATGAGGGCGTAGAGGAACTCTCAAAGGAGAGAATGGAAGTTATTAAGTTCATGAGAGAGTACTATAAGAAATTCAACTCGTTTCCTGTGCTGAACGCTGTCTGCAAGAATGTTGATCAGCCGCATAACTGTGTAAATGAAGGTTTTATAGACCCTGTAAAGGCATGGAAGATAGCAGGCCTGCCCAAGCCGTCAGAAGAGGTGGTTTCATACCTGAAACGTTAACTGCTGAAAACCTTTCATTCCCTGTCTGTTCTTTTATTATATTTTCCCTTTACAGCTATGCAAAATGTCGTATAGTATTTACAATGACCGGTTATGGTTTCAGTTTTGTTTTATTAATGGATAGTTAATACTATTCTTCTGGAGGAAAAATGGAAAAGTTTTCGATAAGTGAGATCGTTGAACAGGCAGTACAGACGGAAAAACTTGGGTATCAGTTTTACAGCAGTATGGCGGAAAAATTTGCAGGCGATGAAAAATTAAATAAATTATTCGGCACGCTTGCGCTTAAAGAGCAGGAGCATGAAAAGACCTTTCGGTCTCTTATGGAGAATGTAGCTGTTCAGCCCACTGAGAACTGGGAAGAGGTCGGGAATTACATGCGGGCGATTGTTGAATCTGAGTTCTTTCTGGGCCGGAACAAGTCTTTGCCTGCATTAGGTCATATTGAGAGCGCGTCCGCTGCGGTAAAGTTCGCGATCTCCTTTGAAAAGGAGACACTTCTATATTTTTACAATATGATGGATCTGATCTCCGACAGCGATGTTATAAACAGAATAATCGATGAAGAAAAATCCCACATTGTCTGGCTTCATAATTATGAAAAGGATCAGCCGGCTTAAAACCCCTGTTATCTGTATTGTTATAAGCTGTTTTATCCGGCAGAATGTAAAATGCCAGGGTACTGTAAGATCCATCAACTTCTTATTAGCGTTCCTTTATATTTAAAGCGTTATATGGTATTGGGCATGCCAAATCAGGCGATAAACAGGCATTGTGTAGATATAGTGCTGCCCCTTGAATATATAACAGACAGATACTGACATATATATCAAGTTTTTTTGAAATATAACGATAAGTTATTAAATATATATTGATAATGCAGACAAAGGAAACAGGGGATGGCTCATAAACAGATATTAATAGTCGAAGATGAGAGCATAATTGCCTATGACATTAAAAGGAGTCTTGAAGGCATGGGGTATCGTGTTGCTGCGGTATCAGCCTCGGGTCAGGATGCCATTGATAAGGCCAGGGAGCTCAAGCCCGACCTTATCCTTATGGATGTTGTGCTTCAGGGCAGGATCAACGGAATTGATGCAGCCGTCATAATTCATTCTACTTTAGACATACCGGTTGTTTATCTGACCTCATATGCTGATGATGAAATTATCGAAAAGATAAATGCCACGGAGCCTTATGGTTATATCCTGAAACCATTTGAGGAAAGGGAACTTCACAGTGTCATTGAGATAGCCCTTCATAAACATGCAAAAGATACTGAGCTGAAGACTGAACAGGAATGGATACCGGCAGCAAAGAAAAGTATATTCGAGGCTGTATTGCTTGTTGATCTTGACGGCCGGATCAAAACAGCCAATAGATCCGCATTGTCGCTTACAGGCTGTACCATGGATGAAATAGTCGGCAAGAAGGCAGGCATGTTCCTTAATGATGAAGCTGATAACAGCATATGCAGTACCGTACTTTCTGAAATACAGGATAAAAAAACCGTTGTCTGCAGTAATGGTAATTACCGCAATAAACATGGAAAGAACATACCTGTAAGGGTAACAGCTTCATTGGTAAACGAGAACGAGTCCGGATATATTGTTCTGATAATCACTGATATGACCGAACAGAAAATGGCAATGACTGCTATTGAGCAGGCCATGGAGGTCGATGAAATTGCAAAACGCACCAAATATGAGTTTATGGCAAATATCAATCATGAGCTGAGGACACCGATGAATGGTATTTCAGCCATGACAGACCTTCTTCTTGAGACCGACCTTAATGATCTGCAGAAAAAATATCTCGATATCATCAGACAGTCTGCTGATGCAATGATGAGCATTGTTAATAATATTCTGGATTTTTCAGAAACTGAATCCGGCAGGGTATGTTCTGGAAATATGGATTTTAATCTCACTGCTGTTTTAGACAGCGCTGTCAGAAAATTCAGTTTCAGGGCACAGGAAAAGGATATTCATATCAGTACATATATTGACAACAATGTTCCGGTAGAACTTACAGGTGACAGGGAACATCTGCTCAAGATCATTGAACACCTTATAGATAATGCCATAAAATTTACCCCCAAAGGAAATGTGCAGGTATCAGTTAAAAGAAACAGCGTTGAACTCCCCATTGCGGATATCGTGAATGGTCAGTCCCTTTCACTTCATTTCAGTGTTACTGACTCAGGCTCCTGTATATCAAAAGACAAGCTTGAAAGGATATTTGAGAGCTTTACACAGGCCGATGG
>CBFDEG010000121.1:0-7768 GCA_965603765.1 uncultured bacterium
AAATTCAGGCAGGTCAATGGTACGAGAACGAAGGCCTAAAATATCCCCATCGGCCATAACCCCCTCGCCACGAACCTGTCGTAGAATGTTATTTTAGCAGAAAAGGGGAAAAAAGCGTGAAAGTGGGGGAGCGTGTAAGCGGGGAAGGAACGACAGTGAAGATAGTGGGTAAGCGGGGAAGTGTGGAAGTAACTGCAGAAAACTGAGGGGAAGTAACTGATAGAATTAACAGGTTATTATTTATATTTCTAAAATTCTATAATCCTCTATGGGGACATATAAAGATCTGATCATCTTTCAGAAGGCTGATAGGCTTGCTTTTCAGATTTACAATATAACTAAATTATTTCCTAAAGAAGAGTTATACGGGCTTACTTCACAGGTAAGAAGGGCTGACCTATCAGTGCCGGCAAATATTGTCGAAGGTCATGCCAGGAGATCGAAAAAAGAATTCAGACAATTTATAAATATAGCATTAGGTTCTCTTGCAGAGACAAGATACTTTTTTGATTTCTCAAAAAGGCTCGGATATCACAAAAAAGAATATCCAGAAACTTCACAGCTAATAGAAGAAGTCGGGAAAACTCTCTGGAGTTTCTACCGTACTTTGTAAAGCGTGGAAGCGTGGAAGCGTGGAAGCGTGAAAGCGTGAAAGCGTAAAAGCGTGAAAGCGTGGAAGCGTGAAAGCGTGGAAGCGTGGAAGTTTGGAAGTGATTAAGTAGTTTTCGCCGTTACTTACCCACTTACCCGCTTACAACTTACCCGCTTTTCTAATACTCATCATACTTCTTAGAACTTCCCTTAACCACATCAGCCGGATACTTCTCCCCATTCAAAGCAATCTTCTCCTCAGCCGCCTTAACCAGATCAACCCCGAGCTTATCCGCTATCCTCACCAGATAAATAAGAATATCCGCAAGTTCCTGCTCAACCTCTTTGAGCTTCTCCCCGGAAAGCCCAATCAAACTACGAACTCAAAAAATATGGAGGTTGAACCTCCATAATAACGCAGAGTAACACTATTATTGTCCCCGTATTAAATTTATAATCAGACAGATCATAGTCTCTTTATGAGCCGGATCGCTTTGCGCAACCAGCAGGGCAATGGCAATCAGAGCATTATCATTAATCTTGACATCACCACTTGCTTTTAGATGATGACGGTTTCTCTGTAAAAACCAGATAAACAGAAAGGCTCCGATACGTTTATTCCCATCGCTGAACGGATGGTTTTTGATAACAAAATACAGTAGGTGAGCTGCCTGCTCCTCAATGGTCGGATAAACATATTCTCCACCAAAAGACTGGACAATATTACCCAGAATACCGGCAAAGCTGTCATCCTTCCGATTGCCAAAGAGATCCGATGCCTCTTTCTTCTCCATTAATTTCTTTTTTAGTTCCCCTATTGCGCTGACAGCCTCATCATGTTTGATCTCATAGGTAATATTAGTAGACAGGCCGCTGACAGGCAGTCTTTCACTATCATACTGATTCAGCAATATGAAGGTCTGTGTGTACTCTGTTATTATTCCAAGTAATCCTTTGGCCTCTTGCAAGTCAATATCGTGGCTCAGTGTATTCTGTATAAGATGAAGCGTCTTTTCCAGTTCCTTGATACTGTCATCCTGCTCTTTCAGTCGCTTCTCGTTGAGGGCATAGCCGCATACCAGATATTCTTTAAGAATCCTGTTTGCCCAAATACGAAATTGAGTTGCCTCCCTGGAATTGACCCGGTAACCAATAGAAATAACAGCATCCAGATTATAGTATTGTGTTTTGTAACGCTTGCCGTCTTTGGCAGTATGTTCCAAAACGGAACATACTGAATCCTTCTGCAACTCTTTGTTTTTAAATATATTACCAAGATGTTTTGTAATAGCTGGACGCCTGGTCCCAAAAAGTTCTGCTATCTGTGCCTGAGTCAGCCAGAGAGTGTCACCTTCCAGCCGTACATCAATCAGGCCTCCACTGTCTGACTGATATATAAGTATATCTCCCGTGTCATTATCCTTATTCACACCATCACCTCAAAAACCTTCATTATGATCAATTAAGACATTACATTTAAAAAATCAACAGAGAAATTATAAGACCCCGAGCCCTTAAAAATACTCGTTATTATAATTAAAACTGTACTAAATGACACAGGAAGAGACTGTTACAACAATTTAAAGGGCTCAAACGTTTCCTATAACAACGACGGGCAACCACAGGGGGATTGCCCCTACAACTTAAACGGAATGTTTATTTGATAATTTTATTGAGGATTATAATTTCAACGGCTCTAATACTCATCATACTTTTTAGCACTACCTCTAACCTGTGCAGATGGATATTTCTCAGCATTAACATCAATCTTCTCCTCAGCCGCCTTAACAAGATCAACCCCGAGTTTATCAGAGATCCTCACCAGATAAATAAGTATGTCAGCAAGTTCCTGTTCAACCTCTTTGAGCTTCTCCCCGGACAACCCCGCGCTCTCCTCCTGGGTCAGCCACTGAAAATGCTCAACCAGTTCTGCGGCCTCAGCTATCAGGGCCATCGAGAGGTTCTTGGGGGAGTGGAACTGGTCCCAGTTGCGTTGCTTTGCGAATTCGCGCAAACGGGTTTTCAGATTATCAAGAGAGTCAGATCTCATATTAAAGTTGGATTTCCCCCTTACGGATCAAGATGTTACATTTTAACGGAAAAACAGGGGTATCAGCAAGAAGATATTAATTAAATGGGGCGTTGCCCCAAACCCCGGTTTTGTCTTTCAGACGGAGTTACTTATTTGCGCGGCCAAATAAGTAACCAACAAAGGCCGCCCCAGACCGATTTTAAAAACGGTTCTTCACACAAGTTCGGGGAATTAATTTAAACTCGCTTCGCTCAAACATAAATTAATTCTTTTCCCTCTGGTTTCACCAAGAACCTAAAATCGCTAATGGGGGAAGGTTGAAAAGAAGCAATTCAACTGACAAGTTGAATGTGTCTTGTCTTTAACCCCCATTGATTGGTTTAGGGATGATTCTGGACTGAACGCGTTAAGAATTAAAACCGGAGCGCAGCGACTTTTTAATTTAGCGGGCAGGCCTGAAACAGCCCGTTTAGAAACAATCCTGGGGCGGCCTTTTCTTGGTTCAGTTCTTTTGGCCGAGCAAAAGAATGAACTGGGGTTTGGGGCAACGCCCCATTTGATTAGACAATCTTATTGAGGATCACATCCGCTGCTTCGATCTTCTGCATCTGCGGATATTCGGTAGCGAGGCCTTTTTTATTGATAATGGTGATGATGTTTGTGTCTACATTGAAGCCCGCGCCTTTTTGGGTCACGTCGTTCATGACTATCATATCGAGGTTCTTTTCTTTGAGCTTGGTCATTGCCCTGTCAATATTATTGCCTGTTTCAGCGGCAAAACCAATGAGTGTTTTTCTGCCCTTCTTTTTCCCCACCATTTTGAGTATATCGTTATTTTTCTTTAAATTCAAAGAAGTTACACCATTCTTCTCAAGCTTTACCTTAGATGAGGTTGAGGGTCTGAAGTCTGATACAGCGGCTGTAATAATTATTGTGTCTGCTTTCGGTAGGTATTTGAAGACCGCTTTTTCCATCTCTGAAGCTGTCTCAACAGAAATAAAGGATGCTGATACAGGAGGTATTTCGTATGAAGGTCCGCTTATGAGCGTAACCTCTGCTCCCCTCCTGAGAGCGGCCTTAGCAATTGCATATCCCATCTTGCCGGATGAACGGTTTGAGATATACCTGACAGGGTCTATGGGTTCAAGCGTGGGGCCTGCTGTTACAAGTACCTTACGGCCTTTCAGGTCTTTCGTGGTCATCTCTGAAATAGCGGCCTCTATGATATCAGAGACTTCGGCCAGGCGTCCCCTGCCCTCTTCACCGCAGACAAGACTGCCTTCAGCAGGGCCGATGAAGCTGACATCCATGGTTTCGAGCGCTTTTATGTTCTTCTGGACTATGGGATTGCGGTACATCCTGTGGTTCATGGCAGGCGCCATCAGCACCTTCCCCTCGTACGCAAGCCATATGTTGCTCAGAAGGTCGTCCGCAATGCCTGAGGCTAATTTATTTATGGTGTTGGCTGTTACCGGGGCAATAAGGAACAGGTCTGTCTCGTTCGGTATATTAATATGACTTAACGGATCTTCAAAGAGATCAGTGTTAACAGGATTACCTGTTATTGTCTCAAGCGTGTAAGGGGGTATGAAACGGCAGGCGGCATCTGTCATCGCTACTTTGACATCTGCGCCTTCTTCTTTCAGACGGCGCGCTATGTCCGCTGCCTTGTATGCCGCTATGCTCCCTGTTATACCCAGGAGCACATTTTTATCAGCAAGCACTTATTTATTTAGCTCCGAAAATGTCCTCGATAGACCTCTTCTGCTCTGAATCGTTTTTTTCGCTCAGGTATGTCTTAAGGTCTTTCTCGAGTTCTGACATGTCTTCAGGCATTGCCTCTTTCTGCTGGGCCTCGTCAATTATGCGTCTCTGTGTAAGGTGTTTCGCCTGTTCATTGGCCGTTACCGCCGCATCACCGGTCAGTATATCTATAGCACCTGATACCACTTCTTCGATAGCAAGTGTTGTTATCTTCTGGGCCTTTGAGCTGATCTTGGGCAGCGCTCCGGATGAAAGATGTTTCGCCCTTTTTACAGCGGCTGTCACCAGTCTGTACCGTCCGTCCAATTGATCGTTATCGTATGTTATCGGTAATGAAATTATGTCCACATCAACCTCCCTATTTCAAAAAATTATCTATTAATTTATTATCAGCTTTCTCTGATCTCAGCCTTAGTGTCCTGAATATACTTTCAAAATCTTCATATGCTCTTTCAAGCTTATCATTTACGACTATATAATCATAGTCAACACAGAGGGTAATCTCCTCCCTTGCATTCTCAAGCCTCTTTGTTATCGTAGCATCAGAATCTGTCTTTCTATTGATCAGTCTTTTCTTGAGGGCCTGCATCGACGGAGGCAGTATAAATATATAGACTGCGTTCGCATAATTCTTCCTGATCTGCCTTGCGCCGTTCGTATCAATGTCAAGTAGTATATCATAACCTTCCCGGTTTAATTTTTTCAGCTCTTTAAGCGAGGTCCCGTACATATTGCCATGCACTGTTGCCCACTCGGCAAATTCCCCCCGGTTGATCATACCCTTGAACTTATTCTCTGAAATAAATGAATAATGCACGCCGTCGACCTCGCCCTTTCGCGGTGCCCTGGTCGTATACGAAACTGAAAGCTTCACATTTTTGTTCTTTTTCAACAGCATACTGCATAGAGTTGATTTGCCGGCCCCTGAAGGCGCTGATATGACAAACAGTGTTCCGGGTGCAGGTGCTTTAGCTTTTTTAACGGCTTTCTTTTCAGTCATTCTTTTTTTCCTGCAGGAACCTCTGGGTCAGGGTCTCCATCTGGAGCGAGGACAATAATATGTGGTCACTGTCGGTCACGATTATCGCCCTTGTCTTTCGTCCCTGCGTGGCATCTATCAGTTTGCCCTTTTCAGCGGCCTCTTCACGGAGCCGCTTGAGGGGTGACGACCCCGGAGACACAATGGCTATCACGCGTGATGCTGACACTACATTACCGAATCCTATATTTATAAGGGGCAGACCCTTTTCGAGTTTCATGATTTATTGGAGGTTCTGAACCTGTTCCTTCACTTTTTCAAGTTCATGCTTCATTTCAACAACCGCATTGAGTATCTCAACGTCCTGGGACTTTGAACCAATGGTGTTCACCTCTCGGCGAAGCTCCTGTATGAAAAAATCGAGTTTTTTCCCAATGGCCCCTTCCGCGGCCATGGTCTTTTTAAAACCTTCAAGATGACTCTTTATCCTGATTATCTCTTCAGTTATATCAGCCCGCTCTACTATAAAAGCCGCCTCCTGTATGAGTCTTGTCTCATCGATCGCTGTATCTCCAAGAAGTTCCTTTAATCTTTCATTGAGCTTTTCACGAACAGCGCCCGCCACTTCCTCTCTTCTGGAACTGACAAAACCGTTCCTTTCTTCAACCGTCCCGACCCTGTCGCGGATATCAGACATGAGGTTAATGCCCTCTTCTTCACGGGCAGTCTTAAGGGCATCAAGGGCATTCTGAAGGGCTTCATAAAATTCAGCCACTTCTATTTCAGGGTCGTCCGTCATGAACACGTCTCTCTGTGACGCGATCAGGTCAACAGATATGTCGCCTGAAAGCGAAAACTCCTCTTTCAGCGCAGAGAAGGCATTAACGTACTCTTTTACCAAAGGGGCATTGACCTTAAGCCTGACGGATTCCGCCGCATTCTTCGGGATAAATATCTCTACGCGGCCGCGCTCAAAGTTCTTGCGCACGATCTTCCTGACCTCCGGGTCATACGGATAGAGGTAGTACGGAACATTCAGATGAACATCAAGATTCTTGTGATTTATTGAACGGGCATCTACCTGAAAATTACCGGCAGACCCTTTTCCATAACCTGTCATTGATTGAGGCGGCATAACGATCACTCCTTGTATAGACCACGAATAATAAACAAATAACAATGAGATCCCTTAAGTAAATTCCAAGGGAAACATATAACTATATAATAATTATTAAATTTTTTCAATCAGAACTGAATATAAGAGGTAACGGGGCTTTTTTACAAAAAAACGTTACCGGAAGATGCTGAGCTGATATGGCAAGAAAAAATGGACTTAATTGTTTGAGGAAACAAGCGCTTCTACTTCGCTTTCTATGAACTCGACCTCATCGCCTTTCAGAACGACCTTTGCCTTCTTTACATCTTTCATTTTGCCCCTGAGTATCTGCTCTGAAAGAGGATCTTCTATATATTTCTGGACCGCCCTTCTCATTGGCCTTGCACCGTATGAAGGCTGGTAGTTCTTGTTTATAAGCCATTCTGTAACTTCATCCGTAAGCTTAATGGCTAGATCATGGTCAAGCAGCTTTTTGTTAAGCTCATCAATAAGAAGATCAACAATATTGACAAGGTGGGCTTTTTCAAGCTGGTGAAAAACCACTATCTCATCGATCCTGTTCAAAAATTCAGGATTAAATGCCTTCTTCAGTTCACCCATGACAGATTCTTTGATCTTTGAATATCCGCTCTCTTGAGTTGACTGCTGAAAACCGAGGGGCGTGCCCTTGTCTATGAATTTTGTACCAATGTTTGAAGTCATTATAATGACCGTATTCTTGAAATCTATCTTGCGTCCGAGATTGTCGGTTATCATACCTTCATCAAGAACCTGCAGCAGAACATTGAACACATCCGGATGCGCCTTTTCGATCTCGTCAAAGAGTATGACCGAATACGGCCTTCTCCTCACCTTTTCTGTGAGCTGACCGCCTTCTTCATACCCGACGTACCCGGGAGGCGCCCCTGTCAGACGGGAGACATTGAACTTCTCCATGTATTCGGACATATCCACCTTGATAAGCGCTTTTTCATCATTAAATAAAAGTTCTGTAAGTGCTTTCGCAAGTTCGGTCTTTCCAACACCTGTAGGCCCGAGGAAAAAGAAAGATCCAATAGGTCTTGTCCTTGCCTGCAGTCCTGCGCGGGACCTTTTAATTGCCTTGGAGATCGCGCTGACAGCATCGTCCTGCGCGATTATCCTCTGGTGAAGCTCCGATTCCATACGGAGAAGTTTTTCGGATTCTTTTTCTTCCAGCTTGGAAAGAGGGATACCGGTCATTTTAGAGACCGTATATGAGACCTCCTCCTCCTGTATAACGGGGGGCTCTTTCTGCGGATGATCG
>CBFDEG010000122.1:0-7652 GCA_965603765.1 uncultured bacterium
GGAACATACGGCTCAGATATATCTCCCCCGGCAGGGTACGCCATGTCCTGGTGTCAGCCTGCTCGATAAAGACATTCATAATGTTCAAAAGCTCCTCCCCTCCGGTATCTTCTTCCGTGGCAGAATCTATAACGGCCCTTTTGACTGCCGCCCTTGCGAGCATCTTTACAACCACCCTTACCCTGCGATCCTCAAGGTTCTTTACCGCAATTTCATTAATGTCCTCTACAAGTTCAGCATCAGCCTCTTTGTAACTTGGCCCCGCCTCTGCTATTAATTTGCTCTCACGGCATAAAGGCCTCTGCACCGAATATGCGGGAAAGGCCAGAGTAATGGGACCGTCCGGGGCCGGGAGGACTATCTTCTCATCTGTCTTTACAGGTGAGTTCCCGTTAAAATGTATTAATATGACCCTGCCCATCTCTTTTGTCTCTTTCTGAGAAGGCCCTTCAATATCTTCAAATTCTGCAATAAGCGGATCAAGCTCCTCTTTCCTGTCGACCACCCCGGCAATTCTGGATATATCCTCCAGAAGATAACGCGGAACAGGTGTGCCGTAGTTTTCCCTGTAATCCTTAAAAACCTCCAGAGACTTGAAGTAATCAATATAAGCGTCATCCAGCCTGCCGTCTATCTCATACATAATGCCGCTTAAGTACCTGCCGAATGCATCTTCGTTATAGACATTTTTATCAGCATATTCCCTGTTAAGTTCCTCAAGGAGAGTATCAAGCCGTCTGACCTCGACCATGGCATCATCAAACTCTCCCATATTCGCATAGTTTATGGCTGAAAAGAGATTGATAAGCGCTTTTTCAAAATCCTCTCCGGGATATGGCTTCACATAATCATTGATAAGAAAGGATGCCGCCTCCCTCGAAACACTCTTTGTCCAGAGATCCCGTGAAAGTTCTTCGGCTGAGTGGAGATATGCATTGCTCTTCTCATGGTCATAACAGAGCATATTTACCATTGCTGAATCAAGCAGAAATAAAAGCCTGTCATTTCCGCTATATTCAGGCTCGCTCATCTTCACATACTCTATGGCCTCTGCGCATTCATTGCCGCTCATATGAGCATTCAGCTTATTATAGTCAAGTCCAGCGGCACAACCTGTCAGAAGGAATGAGATAAAAATGAAAAGATGTATTTTTCTGAAATTAATGTACATATGATGATTCTGATATGTTATCTAACAGTGAGGATATCAACTAAGGTAAGCTGTTCTTTTTTAGAAAATTATTTCGGATTCCCTGATCGCAATTTAAAACAACCAACTATTAAATCTAACAACCTGAAGACTCCTGAATAGTCCAATAATATATATCCAATTGAAAAATTTTCTAAAAAAGAACAGCTTACCGGTATTAATTCAATATATGCTCAATATATAAATGTTAAGGTTTTAATTTAGAACGCTTAACGTATTTCTTTATTTTTTTATCACCTATCCATACCTTTTTATTGTTCTCTATATTGATAAGTTCAAGATCCACCTGATAGAAAACAACCGCCTTGCCTTTCACCACATCAAGTATACTGTTCACAGTGCCTTTAAGCATAAAATCAGCCCCGACCTCTTTCATGTCTGCCTTTGCTGTTTCTTTTGAAGAGTGTGATGCCTGCTCACTGCGTTCACTCCTGAGTTCACCTCTCTGTTCACTGCTAGCAACGAACTCTACTTCACCGGAATTTATCAAGGCACGCTCAAGGTCCTTGGTAAAGGTCTCTACATTAATATGTTCGTGACTGCGGTTCCTGACCGTACCGACAATAACAACTGGCAGGGCACCATCATGTTTATCTATATGCCTTTTAAGCCATGGCCTTTCCAGCGCATCCTTTATCATTTCCTCCGACACTAAACGTGAATCCGTGTCATTCCACTTACCGCTGAGGTCCATAACTTTATCCGACTCGACCCTTTTAACTGAAGTAGAACATCCTGCAATAAATAACCCGATGAACAAATAGATAAAAAATGCTTTTACTTTCATATTAGCTCCTTCACCTGTTTTATTTTATTCCCACTCAATGGTAGCCGGTGGCTTCCCTGAAATATCATATGCGACCCGGGCAATTCCCTCGACCTCATTGATGATCCGGCGTGATACATGGTCCAGAAAATCGTAAGGAAGATGCGCCCAGCGCGCTGTCATAAAATCAACCGTCTCTACCGCACGCAGAGCAACAACATACTCGTAACGTCTGTTGTCACCCACAACACCTACTGATTTTACCGGCAGGAAAACAGTGAATGCCTGGCTGGTTTTGTCATAGAGATCCCAGGATATTAATTCAGTAATAAAAATGTTATCGGCCAGACGAAGAATATCTGCATATTCTTTCCTTACTTCACCGAGAATTCTAACACCAAGCCCAGGCCCCGGAAAGGGGTGGCGGTACACCATGTCAGAGGGCAGGCCGAGCTCTACCCCGATCTTGCGCACCTCATCCTTGAAAAGTTCCCTAAGCGGCTCGAGCAGTTTGAGGTTCATATGTTCAGGGAGGCCGCCAACGTTATGGTGAGATTTGATCACCTTGGCTTTACCCGTCTTGGCTCCCGCAGATTCAATGACATCGGGATAGATAGTTCCCTGTGCCAGCCAGCGCGCATTTTCCAGCTTTGAGGCCTCTTCTTCAAAGACCTCAATAAATTTGTGACCGATGATCTTTCTCTTCTTTTCAGGATCGGTCTCACCAGAAAGGGGTTTCAAAAATCGCTGTTCAGCATCTACGCGAATGACCTTGATCCCCATATGTTTGGCAAATGTCTCCATCACCTGATCCCCTTCATGGAGGCGGAGAAGTCCGTTATCAACAAATACGCATGTAAGCTGACTGCCGATAGCACGGTGCAGCAGCGCGGCAACAACCGAAGAATCAACGCCACCTGACAGACCTAGCAATACCTCGTCATCGCCTACCTGCTTCTGGATGTCCGTTATGCTTTCCTTAATAATGCTATCGCTGGTCCAGCTGGAACCGCACCCGCAGATGTTATGAACAAAGCGGCTGATGATCCTGTCGCCCTGTTTTGTGTGGGTTACTTCCGGATGGAACTGCAGTCCATAATAACTTCGGGACTCATCAGCCATTCCTGCAAGGGGTGCGTTATCCGTTTCAGCAATTACTGAAAAACCCTCTGGAAGGGCTGATACGCGGTCGCCATGACTCATCCATACATCAAGCAGACCAAATCCTTCAGGAGAGGCATGGTCCTCTATATCTTTAAGGAGCCTCGAATGCCCTCTCGCACGCACCTTTGCATATCCATATTCATGACGGGAGGCCGACTCCACCTTCCCTCCCAGCTGTGCTGCCATCGCCTGCATTCCGTAACAGATGCCGAGCACAGGCACACCAAGGTCAAATACCGCCTGCGGAACACGGGGTGTTTCATCTGTAGTAACGGTTTCCGGACCGCCGGAGAGAATGATCCCTTTCGGAGCTGTGTTACGAAGTTCATCTACATCCATATCATAGGGATGAATCTCACTGAACACACCTGCCTCACGTACACGCCGGGCTATAAGCTGCGTGTACTGAGAACCGAAGTCCAGCACTAAAATTTTTTCTTTAACTTCCATAAGTTGATATATCCTTGAATTTTTAAATGTATAAATATGGCGAGAGGCAAGGGGCAATGGGCTATGAGAAAACCCTATAGCCTATAGCCTCGGACCTATTGCCTTATTTAGTCTCTTGAGTAATTAGGCGCTTCCCTTGTAACCGTGACATCATGCACATGACTCTCTTTAAGACCTGCGGGTGTTATCCTTATAAAGCGGGCATTTTTGCGGAGCTCTTCAATATTTTCGCATCCGCAGTAACCCATTCCCGATCTGAGTCCTCCGAGAAGCTGGTGGACACTTGCTGAAACAGGGCCTTTATACGGCACACGACCTTCAATGCCTTCAGGGACAAGCTTCTTGCTCTCAATGCCCTCCTGGGCATAACGGTCCTTGCTCCCTGCTTCCATCGCGCCTATTGAACCCATGCCCCTGTATTCCTTAAATGTCCTGCCCTGATAAAGCACAAGGTCTCCGGGACTCTCGTCCGTTCCGGCAAATAAACTGCCTACCATGACACAGTTTGCGCCTGCGGCTATTGCCTTTGTTATATCTCCTGAAAATTTAATGCCCCCGTCAGCAATAATGGGAATGCCGAGTTCATCCCCGACTGCCGCGCATTCGCTGATAGCAGTTATCTGGGGCACTCCCGCGCCAGCAACTATCCTTGTTGTGCATATTGAACCCGGGCCGACACCTACCTTGACCGCACTGACACCGGCGTGGATAAGGTCTCTTGTACCATCGGCAGTTGCAACATTTCCTGCAACAATATCAATGTCCGGAAATTTCTTTCTTATGGCCTTTACAGTATCAATGACCCTTCTTGAATGCCCGTGGGCCGTATCAACAACCAGCACATCAACTCCGGCATTAATAAGTCCGTCCACCCGCCTTAAGGCATCTTTACCGACACCAAGGGCGGCACCCACCCTCAGCCTGCCTCGTGAGTCCTTGCAGGCATTAGGATATTTTATTTTCTTTTCAATGTCCTTGATGGTTATAAGGCCGATCAATACATTTTTCTTATCAACAATAGGTAGTTTTTCTATTTTATGTTTATGAAGTATCTCTTTTGCCTCTTCAAGATCAACCCCCTCGGTAGCGGTTATAAGGCCTTTTTTTGTCATGACCTCGGAACAGAGCATTTTCAGGTCAGTTTCGAATTTCAGGTCCCTGTTGGTCAGTATTCCGATCAGCTTTTTGTTTTTTGTTATGGGAACTCCGGATATCCTGTATTTCTCCATTATCGCAAGCGCCTTTGATATTTTTTCATCCGGACCCAGGGTTATCGGGTCAACTATCATCCCGCTTTCAGACTTTTTCACCTTGTCCACTTCAGAAACCTGCTGGGCAAATGTCATTGCCCGGTGTATGATCCCGATGCCGCCCTCTCTCGCAACGGAAATAGCAAGCTGGGCCTCTGTGACCGTGTCCATGGCCGCACTTATAATGGGCGAATTTATTCTTATGTTCTTCGTGAACTGCGCGCTCAGATCAACCTCTCCGGGCAAAATATCAGATTTTGCAGGCAGCAGCAGCACATCATCAAAGGTAAGTCCAATCTTCAAATTCTCTTCTAACATTTCATACACCTCATAAATATATCTCTGGGTTTATAGTTTTATCTCGATATAGGCATTTTCTCTAAGCCCTGTTAACCACTCATGATGCTTTAGTTCGAACTTCTTCATGAAAAGCTTCTCTTTTATCCTCTCTTTGGCCTTTTCCATGCCCCCGCCGCCGGACCGTTCCTCTATCTTTATAATATGAAGCCCCGCGGTACTCCAGAAAGGCCTGCTGACCTCACCGACCTTAAGAGAAAAAGCAACGTCCTCTATTTCCTTAAGTATGGCGCCGCGGCTCACATATCCGATATCACCGCCGAAATGTCGGCTCGGGTCCTCAGAGAACTCCCCGGCAAGGCTCGCAAAGTCCTCACCGCGCTCTATCCTCTTCATCACTTCCTGCGCCCTTGCATCAACAACGGTCTTCTCAGATTCATTATCCGGCTTTGCAAAGAATATCTGGCTCACCTTAAGCCTCTCTTTTTCAGAGAACTCTGCCCTGTTATCCTCATAATACTGCCCTATCTCTTTGTCTGATATGACAATATCCGCCTTCACCGCAAAATTGACCACCTTCTGCAGAAGTATCTGGTCCGAGAGCCTTTTCCTATAGTCCTGCATGGTAAGCCCTTCGGCCTGAAGAGACTTCGCGAACATCTCATCGTTCATTTTATATTTGACCCTTATCTCACTTACAGCCCCGTCGATCTCATCACTGTCCACATGGAGACCCATCTTCCCGGCCTCCTGGAGCTGGAGCTTCATTTCTATCATCTTATCGAGAAAAGGCCTTTCGATCTCTTTTATCTTCTCTTCTTTTTCTCCAGGTGCCGCATTGCTGAGATATTCCCTGCCCTCATGGGTGATGACATGCATAAGCTCGCTCCATGTTATCACCTCATTGTTTACAGTTGCGACAACTCTGTCAAGAAGGACTGCGCTGCAGGTATTTTGAAGGCCTGAGATCAGGACAAAAAAGGCCGGTATTATCATAGAGGTTATGAGTATGGCCTTTTTCATATCAGGTATTTTATCTTTATTTCCCGTATTTAAATTTAAACGAAATTATGACATGGTTAGAAGGTTTAATTCAAGGCAGCACTAAACTTTCCAATAACTTCCTGGTCAGGAGCAGATAATAACAACTCATTTCCGTCACTTATATTATAATACCTTGCAGAATACTGAACTGCTCTGTCAGAGTGCCTGTTTAACAACAGGGACTACCCTCTTGAAAGCGAACATTTTCCATATTATCATCATGTCTCAAAATACTATTTGATTATTACGAGCTCTTTTTTGTTTCTTTCAAGAATTGGCACAAGGTATATCGTAAGCTTCCCCTAAAAGTAGACATGTCATAAATAGAGCTTTCTGGCAAAATAAACGTCAGAAGGTAATATGAAAAATACAAGATTCACCGAGACACAGATTGTAGCAATTTTGAAGGAAGCGGACAGTGGAATGCAGGTGAAGGACATCTGCCGGAAACACGGAATCAGTGACGCAACATACTACAATTGGAAATAAAAAAACGCCTCAGCATGCACAATGATTTCTGGAATTTTTGAGCAAAACATCCCGCAGTTCAAACCTGAACTGCCTGAACTACCCTCAGCTAAATGCTATGTACTGATAAACGGTTACCTAAGTGCTCTAATATTTTTTTCTTTCCGCACTATTACGGCCACACCCAATTCCCGTGTATCATTATTCATACCCAATTCTTTTGGAACCATAGTGCGGGAAACATCCAGAGATAAAATAAGATATTTTTCTATATTCCCATTAGGAGTTTTAAATTCGAAAACATTCTCCCTCGTAACAGGTATTCTCAATGTTTTACAAACATAATCATCAAAAACCATCTCATGAGTCAATCCGTCTTTTCCACCGTATCTTACAGTAACTGGATTTAATTTTATATCAGGGTGCCCAATAAATAAGTCAAAATTAACTGCCTTTATTGAATCTCTGACACCAATTTGCAAAAATGCATTTTTTTTGCACCAGAATCCTATCTTTCCGTCTCTTACAACTTCTGGTTTGTAACAGTTTCTACTGTACTTGAAGCGCCACCAATCAGCTTCCTGTCTCGCTAAATACCCCTTTGATCCGAATGTCGTTTGATATGATTGCAAGCTTACCAAAACAAGAGATATTATTAACAAACGATATAAATTCTTCATTTTTTAAATTTAATTGCGAAGAATATATTGTTTTTTTCTCCGTAGATTATAAGATATGCTAATTGAGCTGTCCACACCCATATCAAATCAGGAAAAATTGAGGGAGGAATAGTATTTATCATGATAAGAAATATAATATTCGCGACAAGTATTATCGCAACACCTAAGCGCGCATTGAAATCTGATAACTTCTTTAAAGTAAAATATGCAATGATTAAGGGAGAAATAATCAGAATCAGGTTCAAAATAAAGGCAAAAATCCCGAGTTCACTGGCTATCATCAGGTAGTGGTTAAGCACGACGTCATATGGGAAGCATGACCA
>CBFDEG010000123.1:0-7635 GCA_965603765.1 uncultured bacterium
CCTCAACATATTATTTACAGTGAACTTATATGGTGGTAATATGTTTTATAAGAAAGGAGGGGGAAACTATGACCGGACAATTAAATTGGTTTAAAGGCGGTATCTTATTAGGATTGGTTTTTCTATTTGCAGTATTTCTTGTTAAACCGATAGGGGTCTCTACACAATTTGTAATACTCGACGGGATCATCTGGAATGTTTTTTCAGATGACCTGATCGATGACTCTGCTGATTCAAAAACAGGCTATTCGAGTACAAATGCGTACTTAAACAAGAGTGGGGGCAAATACGCTAAAAATGTAGCCAATCCTTCAAATTACAGCTTTATATTTGTGTTAAGTATGGTATTAGGTACATTTTTATCAGCCAGAACAAAAGGCCCTAATCCTACAGATAGCGACAGAATCGCACCTGAAGTATGGCGAAATAAGTTTGGGGAACAGGCTTCCAGACGGTATATAGCCACATTTGCGGGCGGAATACTCGTGCTGTTCGGAGCAAGGCTGGCAGGCGGATGTACAAGTGGACATATGATGAGCGGTATGATGCAAACTTCGATAAGCGGCTACATATTTGCTTTAGGAGCGTTTCTTGCCGCAATACCAATAGCAATAATCATGTTTGGCCGTGATTAGAAAGGGGGACATATGGATTTAATATTGGCGGTTGTTATCGGTTCATTATTCGGCTTTGCACTGCATCGTGTAGGTGCTACAAATCCTCATATAATTATTAACATGCTTCGACTGACAGATCTTCACCTTGTAAAAGTGATCCTTCTTGCTATTGCCGTTTCAAGCGGGCTTTTGTTTACAGGTATGGCAGCCGGACTTGTTGATCCCGGTAATTTAAGTGTTAAAACCAGTTACTGGGGCGTATTGGTTGGCGGAGCTATTTTAGGTATCGGATGGGTGCTCGCGGGGTATTGCCCGGGCACAGGCGTTGCGGCAATCGGCGATGGAAGAAAGGACGCGGTCTATTTTGTTCTTGGCGGATTGTTCGGTGCTTGTATCTATATGCTCACTTACTCAAAATTCAAGGGGTCAGCTCTTCTGGGAAATGTCCTTGGCGGGAAAGTAACGCTTGCAGCTACGCCAAATGAATCATTCAGTGCGATAATAACCAGTGTACCCGGCTTAGTTGTTGCGCTCATAGCAGCCCTTGCCCTTGGTCTTATAGCATGGAGGCTTCCCGACAAAAGCAGCTAACAAAACGTTGGAGATTGAACGAGTACCAGTGGGGACCTTTTTTGCTTTCATTACGACTTGGTGTGCAAATCATTTAATCGCCATAGAATACTTGGTAAATTGTAAATTGCAAGTTATACTTTCAATATGCATACTTACATGAATCGCTCAATTGAGCCTGATTTAGAAAAGAACCTGAAGGATTTTCCTGTATTCAGTAGTTCATGGGAGGGATTTTCACTCGAAAACATACTTGCGGCATATCCGGGACATGATCCGTACTTTTACCGCACATCGTCCGGTGTAGAAATAGACCTTGTGCTTGAAAAGGGCAAAAAGAGAATTGCCTTTGAATTCAAGGCATCAAAAAGCCCCGCATTGTCAAAAGGCTTTTATCAGGCATTGAAGGACCTGTCGATCGACCAGGCATATATTGTATCGCCCGTTGATGAACAGTATCCATTAAAACAAAATGTAACAGTGGCCCCTCTCCATGCCTTTATCAAATAACCCCTTCCCTCATGGACGGTGTCATTTTACAAATTCAATTTATTAATGCCTCATAACCCAAAAGCCGCAGGTTCAAATCCTGTCCCCGCTACCAAACAATATCAAGGACTTAGAGTTTAGCTCTGAGTCCTTTTTTTATTATCCAATGCAGTAACATGGTGTCACCCACAAACCGAATATCGTTATATATTTGACATCTAAATCAAAATAACTCAAATTCTAGACATACCATTAATGGTAGTTTCATTATAAATAAGCATGTTACATCTTGGCGTCTTTTTTGCAATATACTTAATTATCATCATGAAAGATATGAGTAATTAATTTGCTGAACAGTAACAACAAAGATCTACACCAAAAAGGGATTAGCCGTAGAACTATAATTAAGGCCGGAATTATAGCTGCAGCAGCAACTTTTATCCCTTGTAAGGCTATTGCTATTGTCGAGAGTTTCCTGACTACGGATGAAAGAAAGCTTTCTTTTTACAACCTCCATTCAAAAGAATATTTGCAAAGCACATACTGGAAATATGGAGAATACATCCCGGACGCCATGGCTGAAATAAACTATATACTTCGTGATCACTACTGCGGCGCTGTAAGGGTGATCGATAAAAAACTTATAAACCTTCTTTTTGCCATTAAGCAAACACTTGAAATAAGAGAGCCGTTTCATATAATTTCAGGATACAGGACACCTCAAACAAATTCTTATCTCAGAAAGAACAATAAAGGAGTTGCAAAGAAGAGTCTTCACATTTATGGTAAAGCCGTTGATCTTCGCCTGCCGGGCCATAAACTTAAAGACTTAAGACGTGCAGCTTACAGGTTGCAAGCTGGTGGAGTTGGCTATTATCCAAGGTCCAATTTCGTACATCTAGACGTGGGACGGCCGCGTTACTGGTAAATTACTCCAACAAACCGGTAGTGTCAGTTCTATACGGGCTGTTGCCCAAATCTACTTTTTATAAGAAATTTATGCGAAATAATTTAGGAAGATCCGCCGCCGAGCCCGACCGATGAGTAGGCAAAGGCAATACCGCAAAAGATCAATGCCAGAGCATATGGTGAAATTATAATGTCTTCCATTTATACTGATCCGTTCTATCTTTTTTCAGTCGGTGAATACTACAGCCTCGGCCTGACATGTCCGTCCTTATCGTATCTTATCTCTACGGTATACCCTCCCCATAGAGACAGGCTGGCAACTGCCTCAGGCTTTTGCCTTTCAGCCATCCTCACTTTACCTTTTCTCGGGCAACTCGGCAGAGTGGCCACTTTACTCAGGATACCGGGATTAAAATTCATTAGTTCCATGCTTGTCATAGTTCCTCCTTTTTGAAATCAATTTGTGGTTATACTATCAACATAATTGTAGCGTGCAGCACAAGTGCGGCCTATAAGACAACGATCAATTCACTTTCCCGCCTTGCACTCCATATGTAACTGGCGGTTTGCTCTATTTCCACCAGATCTGCCTTTTGGCCGGATTGCCGATCAGGTCGAACGAATCACCTGATTCGTTCAGGACGGCGTCGAATTCAGCCATTGTAAAATCATTTCCTTCCTTGACAGCCGTCGCGATAAAGTCCTCCTTGGTCTTGATCGAGTCATAGCGCATTCTAAGCTCTTCGTTTGCACCACCCGCGATCAACAGATCCTCAACACTTTTTTTAGACATGGTAATACTCCTTTCTTTCTTATAGTTATTTGACCTGTTTTCTCAGGCATATCAGCTGAGTGCTTCTCCAGCCTGTATTCATATAGAAGCCGAGTGCTTTTGTGTTTGCCTTATCGGCTAAAAGCTGAAACCGGGATACTCCTCTATGCCGGGCCCATTCGCTTAATTCTTCCACAAGGCGTCTTCCGACACCCTGCGACCTCCGCTCCTTTGCGACAACAACGTCTTCAACGAGGAGGGAAGGCCCGCCTTCTGCGGTGGAAACAGTCAGCTGGCCGGTACACATGCCAATGATATCTCCGGCATGTTCCGCCGCAAAAACAGATGACCGCTCATCATCGATCAACAGCTGCAGACCCTTACGTTGCTTTTCTTCATTAAATATAAAGTCCTTTTCTATTGAAAAGAGGACCTTCAATAATTCCGTTAACTGCGGAATATCAGCCTGTTCTGCCTGTCTGATCTCGATCATATTAAACGTCCTGTTCCTCAGCTGCCATGCGCTTGAGTTTTTGCCCGATTCCGAGCATGCCCGGAATTTCTTCCATGTCGGGCGCAGTGATCCTGAATCCGTCAAGGTCGCAGATATCCTGATATTGATCCATCTTGAGCAGACCTTCTCTCAGATCATCAATGGCAGCAGGAAATGTCTCATCCATGGCTTCGACCAGATCTTTCATTGTATGGTTGTACGGCAATGCACCATGGCGCATCAGCGCGGCCATAACAAATTTTTCAATTGCCATCGCAATAATGTTGTACAGGATCTCTGACGTAAAGACTTTGTTCCGCTTCTCATACGCACCAACAGCTGTCCTTAAGAATCCTTCCCCGTCTTTCAGGAAATCTTCCCAACCGCCAATGGGTTGCGCGGAAGCGAATTTCATCGTGACCTTATCCGATAAAGACATGCTCATACCTCCGGGTTTAAGTGATAATATAAGCTGCAGCCGGCTCTCCGGCCTCAATGCCGTCAAGGATCGCATCAATACTTTCTTCACTGTTTACGCCTTTGAACCACCAGTTCTCAGGCTGGATAACCATGATCGGTCCGCTTTCACACTGTTTAAGGCAGGTTGACGCGGTTACCAGGCAGTCGAGACCGCGGTCGATGATCTCTTCTTCCAGGTACTGCAGAAAACCGTCTGTCTGTTTGTGACATATGCCTTTTTTGTCGCCGGCTGCTCTGAAGCTCTGGCATACGATAACTTGCCGTTCCGGTGTTGCCATTGTATTTCTCCTTATTTTGCGCCGCCTGATATTAGCGGTCTGTTTTTATTTGAATGGTCCGTTTTACATAACATTCAATTGCTATTTTCGTTATGTTCGTCAAAGACGATATCAAGTACTCTTTTGATATTGCCTTTTGCGATAAAGACATCAATGCCCTGATCTTCAAGGACCGTTAGAGGTTTGGGACCGGCCCCTGAGGCCAGAAGTGCGAAGCAGTCGGCCAGAACTTCTGCAAGTGCCTTCCACCGTGCTTCACCCCCTCCGGGTTCGGGTGCGGCCCGAGTCCCGAGCATGCGGACAAGCCCGTCTTCTCCCGGGCCGTAGATCAGGAGCTGCCGGGCATGTCCGATATGAAGGTCAACCTCAATACCACTAAAGCTGGCAACCGCTACATTGGGTCTGTTTGTATGTTCAACCTGCACTTGGCTATCCCTCAGTTCCCGGCATTAAAGTACTAACTCGAATTTCTGTTCTGTCGCGTCACGGTCAAGACGGTCCATTAGCACTCCGAGGATTTTCTCCAACAGCCTGAGCCCACCCTTGTATCCGACGGTCGGGAAGTACTGATGGCCCTGTCTGTCAAGGATCGGAAAACCCCACCTGACATAAGGCAGGTCTTCATCACGGGCAATGTATTTGCAGTAGGTATTACCGATCAAAAGATCGACAGGCTCATTTTTGATCCACTGATGGAGCTGGAACAGATCGCCTCCTGCTTTCACATTGACCTCGCAGGGCATATCCTTTGTGATCTCCCTAATGCGCTTTTCAAATTTCTTGCCTGAGGTTCCGGTTACAATGTGTACGGGCTGCATATCAAGTGAAACAAGGAATTCCGTCATGGCAATGAGCTGGTCCGGATCGCCGACCAATGCTACCTTCTTTTGAAAGAAGTACTGGTGCATGTCGGAGATCATATCCACCAGCTGGCCGCGTTCATTCGTGATCTCTTCAGGAATAGTGACGCCCGCAATGATGCGCAGGGCATCAATGAACCTGTCAGTAGCCTTCAGCCCGAAGGGCATGTCCAGAACACTGCAGGGCACATTGCTGCTCTTGTCGAGCCAGCGGGCCGCGTCAGCGGAGCACCACTCTCCAAGGGCCAGTGTTCCGATGGAGTCACCGGTCGACTTGAGTTCAGCCATTGTAGTGCCGCCTTCCGGAAACATTCTGTACTCGCCGGACATAGGTCCATTTAGAACGCCCGATGTGTCAGGGAAGAGTATGCTCTCGACACCGATGGTCTTGACCATGCGTTTGATCTCTTCCATATCAGCAGGTTCTACCCAGCCGGGAATAATATTTACTTTGTGATTCTTCTTACCCGTTGGCTCGGCCACCATTGCCATGGATTTCACCATGTTCGAAAAACCGGTGACATGTGAGCCGACATAGCTCGGGGTCGAAGCGCTGATAACGTGTTTTCCTTCCGGTATCTTTCCCTCTGTCCTGGCTTTCTTTATCATCTGCGGCAGGTCGTCCCCAATGGTCTCGGAGAGACATGTAGTATGGACCGCGATGACCTCCGGGTCATAGACAGAGAAAATATTGGTAATGGACTGCAGCATATTTGCCTGGCCGCCGAACACGGAAGCGCCCTCGGTAAATGCACTCGTGCTGGCGGAAACCGGTTCTTTGTAATGTCTCGTTAAAGTGCTCCTGTGATAAGCACAGCACCCCTGGGAACCATGACTGTGCGGCAGACAGCCATGTATACCCAATGACGCGTACATGGCGCCGATAGGCTGACATGTCTTGGCCGGATTAATGGTCAAGGCCTTGCGTTCAGTAATTTCTTTTGGTGTATGTCGTAGTAACATTTTATTCTCCTTGAATTAGATTCCCTGTGGTCTTGCCACAGGGAATATCAATTTAAAACATATCCGGAAACGATCACTCCCAGCAATATGTGCCGGAAAGCTGCGGGTTTTCCTGCCATGGGGCCTTCATGTAAGTCCAGACCTTACTGTTGACCAGGCGGTCAATTTCCTGATAAAAATTAACAGCGCCCTTAAAGCCTGCGTAAGGGCCTCCTGAATCATAGCTGTGAAGCTGTTTCATGGGCACACCCAGTTTCTGGACCGAGAATTTCTCTTTGATCCCGGCGCAGAAAATGTCCGGCTTCATCAGTTCCACCAGTTTCTCGGCTTCGTACTGGTTCAGGTCATCAATGATGAGCGTCCCGTTTTCCATGTCAGGGATCAGGCCGTCGTACTCTTTGAATTTATACCCTGTTTCTTCCAGGGCCTTCATCTGTTTTTCGGACTTGCGCGGATTATAGCGTGCCTCATCTGCTTCGACTGTGAGTTCTTCTATGTTGCGGCTGTCCGCATCCACCTTCAGTTCCGGAATGATATGACGTCCTTCGTAATCATCACGATGCGCAAATTCATACCCGGCGGAAATGGTCTTCATTCCCATTTCGTTAAAGAGTTCCTGGTAGTGATGGGCACGGGAACCTCCCACGAACATCATGGCTGTTTTACCCTCGGTCCTTGTCCTGACATCCCTGCTGACCTCTTCAACCGCGGGCATCTCTTCAGTAATGACTTCCTCAACTTTCTGTATGAGATCTTTATCCCCAAAGTACTCGGCGATCTTGCGCAGGGATTTAGCTGTAGCTTCCGCCCCGATAAAGTTCACCTTTATCCACGGGATGCCGTATTTTGTCTCGAGCATATCCGCGACGTAATTGATGGACCGATGGCACATGACCGCGTTCAGGTCAGCAGTGTGTGCTGAGGCGAACTGGTCGTAGGTTGAATTGCCCGAAAATGTTGATATGCAGGTAATGCCGCACTTTTCAAATATCCGGTCAATCTCAAAACCGTCACCGCCGATGTTGTACTCTCCAAGGAGATTGATCTTGAACTTGCCCGGCTTGACCTCGTCATTTTCTCCGACAATGTGACGAAAGACCTGGTTGTTGGCTATGTGATGTCCCGCAGACTGGGAGACGCCTTTATAACCCTCGCAGCTGAATGCATAGACATTACAGTCGCCGAACTTCTCCTTCATGTTCTT
>CBFDEG010000124.1:0-7585 GCA_965603765.1 uncultured bacterium
GCTTGGACCTTATAAAGATTCATCTTCACCATTCCACCCAACGAAATATTCTGAAAGGATTGATAAGCTACGCATTTAATGATAAAAAGTATCTATAAGTCTTAGAACACTTTACGCTTTAAAGGAGAACGATATGAAGGGAAATATCAGCATAAGTGATTTCATCAATGACGTAAAAAAAGAATTAACTCAATCTCAGAAAGAAAACGCATTTTTTAATCTTAAAGAAGTAAATTTGGAAATTACATTTATTTTAGATGCATCAGCAGATACTAAAGGAAATTTATTTGTCGTTGAAGCAGGTGGAGAAATGAATGCATCACAAACACATAAAGTCACACTCAAATTAGATCCAACACCGCATGATGTTTCATTTGTTGGTGGGGTCGCGTCTACACAATTTACAAAATGACCTGTAAGTTATAACAAGTTTAGTTTGTTGTACAGATAAAATATAATTGTTTAAACATGTTAGGGGACATGGATGGCACGATCTTTACGTATTGAATACTCAGGTGCATATTATCACATAACTTCACGCGGTAATCCGTGGGGTTAAATCTACACATTTTATGTAAGCGTGAAAGATCCTAAGTGGGGAAGTGCGTAAGTATAGAGGCAGGTAAGGGGATGAAACAGCGAATATCGAGTAATGAACTCAGAATGACGAAGTAATAAAAAAGGACTTACGGAAAACCGTAAGTCCCTGATTTGATTTGGTAGCGGGGACAGGATTTGAACCTGCGACCTTCGGGTTATGAGCCCGACGAGCTACCAAACTGCTCCACCCCGCGAATTAATACTATAACATGGAGAAGCACCAAATAACAAATTCCAAATTACAAAATACAAATAAATAACAAATTCCAAATTCCAAAACAATAAAACCCACTGATTTTCAGTGGGTTGGAGCTTTGATCATTGTATATTGGTAATTATCTGTTGTTTGTTTGTATTTTGGAAATTGCTGTTTGTTATTTATTTGTTATTTGGGATTTGTATTTTGTTATTTGTTTTATCATGCCATATTGGTCTTGATGACAGCGGCGAGGTTTTCGGCTATTGTGGTGATATTGTCCATGCTGTCGCCTTCGACCATGACCCGTATCTTCGGCTCTGTACCTGAGGGACGAATTAGTATCCTGCCGCCTTTAAGCTCTTTTTCGGCTTTTTTGATCGCTGCTGTTACCCTTGGAAACTCTTCTAAGTCACTGGTTTTTCTGACAGAGACATTTATGAGTATCTGCGGATATATGGTGATGTCGGTTGCCAGGTCAGAGAGCTTCCGTCCGCTCCTGCTTATGACCGACAGGACCTGAAGTGCGGTGATGGGACCGTCGCCTGTTGTGTTGTGGTCGAGGAAGACTATGTGGCCGGACTGTTCTCCGCCGAGGTTGCATCCGCTTTTGAGCATCTCCTCAACTACATACCTGTCGCCTACCTGTGTCCTTATGGTCTTTATGCCCGCTTTTTTAAGTGAGAGCTCAAACCCGATGTTGCTCATAACGGTCGAGACAACTGTGTTGTTTTTGAGTTTGCCCTCATTTTTCATGTCCATGGCGCATATCGCCATTATCTTGTCTCCGTCAACGATCTTCCCTTTTTCATCACAGATAATGGTCCTGTCAGCATCACCGTCATGGGCTATGCCGATGTCGGCCCTGTACTCAAGGACAGCTCTCTGCATGCCTTCAGGGTGCATGGCGCCGCAGTTCTCGTTAATGTTCACTCCGTCAGGTTTGTCATTTATGGCAATGACATCAGCGCCGAGTTCAGTAAATGCTGAGGGGGTTATCTTGTAGGCCGCACCGTTGCTGCAGTCGACCACGACCCTCATGCCGTCGAGTGTCCTGCCTTTTGGAAATGTTGATTTTATGTACTCGATATATCTGCCGGCAGCATCTTCCACCCTGTAGGCCTTGCCTATTCCAGTGCCTTCGGGCCTGATCTTTTCAAGCCGTTTGGAGAACATTGTTCTTTCTATCTCAGCCTCTGTGCAGTCCGGCAGTTTGAAGCCGTCAGAGGAGAAGAATTTTATGCCGTTATCATTGAATGGATTGTGCGATGCGGATATGACCACTCCTGCGTCAACGCGGAGGCTTCTTGTTATAAATGCGATGCCCGGGGTCGGTAACGGGCCGACAAGTACAACGTTCATGCCCATGGAGCATATTCCGGAGGTCAGGGCGCTTTCGAGCATGTAGCCGGAAAGCCTGGTGTCTTTGCCTATCAGTACTTTATTGAGCCCGTGTTTTTTCTTGAGCACATAAGCGGCGGCGCGTCCTACTTCAAATGCTATCTCGCCTGTCATGGGGTAGTGGTTGGCTTTTCCGCGTATCCCGTCTGTTCCAAAGAGTTTCCCTTTTTTCTTTTTTTCAACCATTAATGGTTCTCCTTATTTGATCTTCCTGACAGATATGATAACTTCGACCTTGCTGACGCTTGCTTTGATATTTGTTTTTGAGAGGTCAAGGTTTGCCTTGTATCTGATATTATTGTTTATGCCGCTGATGTCCACCGGTTCTGTTTTTATGCTGCGTATCTTTTTTATGACGCTCTGCGGGCCTTCTATTTCAACCGATTTCGGAATCACATTCATTTCTACGATGACATGCCCTTTTTCAGGCAGGCCGAAGGCATAAGGTTTAATGGGCACGGTCTTTTTCATTTGTGTCTCAATTTTCAGGTTGACCGTTTCCGGGTTGATGCTCGTTATTGCGAGGGTCTGGGGCAGTTTGAAATTGTTCTTTGACAGCGGATAGAAAGACCTGCCTTCTTTTGCTTTTTCAAGGTCAATTACAGCGCTCACCTCTTCCTGCTTGAGGTTTTTTATTATCCTCTTCTGACCTTCTATGGTAACGGTCACCTTGTCAGGGAAATCGACTATCTCGAGTGTTGCAGGAAGGTTGGTGAATATTACGGGCGCGTTGAGGGTTATCTCGGAGCGGCCGCTCAGTATTACGAAGAACCATAGTATGACGGCCAGTAAAAGGGACGCCACTTTCAGGCCTATATTCTTTGTGAAGAAATTTCCTTTCATTTCTTCTTTTCCTGTGCTGTTATGAAGTTGTCGGTCAGAAAGCCCCTGAGCGTTCCCATGTCGACGTTGTTCTCAATATGGTCGCCCATTGCTGTTGTTATGGTGCCGGTCTCTTCGGAGACTATTATTACGAATGCGTCCGCTTCTTCCGTAAGGCCGATGCCCGCTCTGTGCCTTGTACCGTACGACTTTGATATGTTGTTGCTGAGAGTCAGCGGCAGGAAACATCCGGCTGCCACGATCCTGTTGCCCCTGATGATGATGGCCCCGTCATGGACCGGTGATGTCTGGTGAAATATGCTCAGCAGCAGTTCACGGGAGACCCTGGCATCGAGCTGTGTGCCCATCTCAATGAAGTCATTCAGGTTGATCTCTTTTTCAATTACTATCAATGCGCCTATTTTTCTGTTTGCAAGCGCTATGGCACCTTTAACGATCTCTTCGAGCGACCTCAGTTCTTCTGCCGAGGAAAATGAGGGCAGGAACCGTGCTTCACCCATCTGTGCAAGCGCCTTGCGTATCTCAGGCTGAAACAGTATTATGACGGCGAGCACTATCTGAGCCCAGAGTGTCTGAATGATCCAGTCAATGGTGTAAAAACCGAGATACTGTGAAGAGATCAGGGCGATAAACACGACCCCGAGTCCGATAAGCATCCTGGCGGCTTTTGTCCCTTTTATGATCAAAAGCACCCTGTATAGTATTACAGCCACAAGCAGGATATCGAGTATGTCCTGCCATCTTATCAGTTCAAGGAGTTCCATTATTAATAAATTTTCCAACATTTTACTGCCTGATCAGGGACAGAAAAAATGCCTTTTTAAAGTTAAGATCTAACAGGAAAACAGTGACGCTTACAATATCTTAATATTAAGCTGTATAATTTTCAATACGGCTTTTCAGGTTTGAACCTTTAAATCTACATAATATAGGTGCTGCCGAACAGATAAATGAAATGTCCTGTTATCTCGAGGGAGTCATCTTCCCAATCATCAGGGAGCGGCCAGTAGGGTTCGGCCTTTTTCAGTGCCTTTGTCACGGCCTCGTCCAGGTTGCTGTAACCGGAGGTCCTTATAAGTTCGATCTTGTCGAGTGTGCCGTCCCTGCGTATGGAGAATTTGATATACAGATCCCCTGATATCCCGAGCTTTGCCGCCTCTTTTGGATATTTCCAGACGCTCTCTATTTTTTCTCTCAGAAGGCGCATGTACCCTCTGTGCCTGAACTCGGCTGTATTGAATGTGACCCCGTTCTTTGCTGGCGGGGCCTTTTTCGCGAACTTTTCTATTGTCTTTTGGTCAAAGAGGAAATAGGGTGGTACGGTGCTTTCCGGCTCATGGGTAAAGATGCTGTTTTCATCTATTGACGTTTCGGGAGTCTCTGAATTTTCGGTAGAGGTTTCAGGAGTATCCCGGGCCGGGGATGCCTGTTCATGAATTGTGTCGGGCTGTATGTCGTCTGGCGCAGGCGTGTGGCGTTTTATTGCCGGAGGCGCCTGTTCATGAAGTGTGTCAGGTTGTATATTCTCTGCCGGAGGAGGCGGAATAAAAGCTTTTTTTGGGGCAGGCTGTTCAGTCTCAATGGGTCCGGTTATATCGATATTGAACACAT
Source organism: uncultured bacterium (assembly GCA_965603765.1). Lineage (GTDB taxonomy): Bacteria > Nitrospirota > Thermodesulfovibrionia > UBA6902 > UBA6902 > CBFDEG01. Next base: position 4,652 of record CBFDEG010000124.1, read on the forward strand.
CTTCGGTCGGAATAAATGCCGGATGCCGCACTGCCAGAATGCAGATGAAAAGTATATGGGTCACGATGGAGAGAATTAAATAGCGGTTTAATGACATCATTATTATATATTACCCTACTTTCAGGTCCGTATGAAACCGGGCGGATGGTTTGGCGGGATGAGTCTGTTGCGGCCCGCAGAGACATCCCTGCGGGCCTGGGATCTATGACCTGTGTTCCGGGACTCTTACTGTCATTACAGCGCAGGGGGCTTTCCTTACAACCCTTTCAGCGGTGCTTCCGAATACAAACCTTTCAAAGCCGGACTTGCCGTAGGTGCCTATGACGATCAAGTCGGTTTTGTCTTTTTCCGCGAACTTGACTATCTCATCGTATGGTATTCCCTCGATAACGCTCTTTTCAACGTCAGGGAGGTTTCTGATCTCCTCAGTGCAGCTCTTTTCTATCTCTTCCTTTGCCCATTTGTTCATCTCTCCGTAAAGCTCATCAGCGGAGATATGCGGTATATGCGAGCCGGTGGCCTTTGCAAAATCATAGACAACATGGAGAATATGGAGCTTTGCATTAAAGCGTGTTGCCATATCCACTGCGTAAGTCAAAGCATGTGAAGCGCCTTCTGAAAAATCGGTCGGGAAAAGAATACGTTCAATTTTCATTACAGCCTCCTTTAAAATTAGAGATTTATAATATATTTCTTTTTTGCGTTTATTGTCAGCTGACCTTGTTCAATTCGTAAATTATCCTTAATCCCTCAAGTGTCAGGTCAGGATTTATATAGTCTATCATTTCGGTGTATGGTGTTACCATGCTGGAATAACCGCCTGTGGCAACCACTGTGACCTCTGCGCCGTACTCTTTTTTTATTTCTGAGACTATTTTTTCAAAGGCGCCTATGTGTCCCCATAAAATTCCTGTATTAATGTTGCCTGCTGTGTCATTTCCGAGCAGATGGTCAGGCATTTCTATGCTTATCTCAGGCAGTTTCGAGGTCTTTTCTGCAAGGCATGCGGCTGAGAGCCCTATGCCCGGCATTATGGATCCTCCCATATACTCACTTTTGTCTGTTATAAGGCAGAGCGTTGTTGCTGTGCCGAAGTCAGCCGCAATGATACTGCCTTTATATAAATTACGTGCCGCAACCGCATTAGCTATCCTGTCAGCTCCGAGTGTGGCGCTGTTTTTAATACGGAAGCTCAGTCCGGTCTTTAGTGTATGGCTGACAATATGAGGGTTGACCCCGAAGACCTCATTAACGGAATCGGCTGTTTTTTCTGCGGCCGCAGGGACCACGGAGCATATTACAGCTCCCTCGGGCTTTCCATGACCCTGCTCCTGTATATATTCATTGAGCTGCTTCATGTTCTTTCCGATCTCACGGCTGTCTGATACTGTTTTGAATCTCAGCATGTTCCTTGTGCCTTTAGTATCGTGAATGCCGGTCGTTGTGCTTGTATTTCCAATATCGATCAGTAGCAGCATAATTAATTATAGGCCAAATTTCAGATTTTGAGTATTGTGACTTCCCCGGCGCTGAATGTTTCTGTCTCTCCGGTGGAAAGCCTCAATATAAGTCCGCCTGTATCGCTTATGCCTTCGGCTGTTCCTGAAACGGTTCTGTCGTGCTGCCGGACCGTTATGTCCTTTCCTATTGTCGAGTTTAAACCAAGCCATTCATTAATTAAACCCCTCTTATTTCCAAGTAAAAGATTTTTATAGGTGTTTTCCATTTCCTCAAGTACTCCCCGCAGGAGGTCTGTGCGGCTGACCATTCTCCCGAGTTCTGTGTTCAGCGAGGTCGTCAAGGGCCTTATGTCTTCAGGCAGGTCATCAGGGAGCATATTTACATTTATTCCCATGCCGATTGCAAGGAATCTGATACGGTCCCTGCTGCATCGCATTTCAAGGAGAATGCCCGCACTCTTTTTGCTGTTGATAAGGATATCATTGGGCCATTTTATCTCTGCCTTAAGCCCGGTGAGCTTTCTTATCGCCTTTGCTGCTGCAACAGCGGCCGCCAGGGTGAGTATCGGGGCATCAGCAGGCGGGAAGGGCGGTTTGAGCAGGAGGGTGAAATAAAGGTTGACCCCTGGCGGGGATATCCATCGCCGACCGAGCCTTCCCTTTCCCTTTGTCTGTGTATCTGCAACAACCACAATGCCTTCAGGGTCTTCCCGGTTCAGGGCTGTTTCAACAGCTATCCTGTTAGTCGAATCAACGGACTCAAGGAAGATGATCTCTTTACCTATGATCGCGCCTGAAAAAATATTTTCTATTGTATTTTTATTGAACATAATTTAAAAAATGGGCCAGAGGCGAGGGGCAATGGGCCAGGGGACTATTGCAGCCACCTATCGCCTCTTGCCTATCACCTATTGCCTTGTTTTTTCTCTCCATTCACACTCTTTATTTAAGATGCATTCTTTACATTTAGGTCTTCTCGAACCGCAGGTCTCCCTGCCATGGAGTATTATAGCAAGGTTCAGGGCGGTCAGTTTTTTTGCAGGCAGTATGCTGGCCAGGGCCTCTTCGACCCTGTCGGGATTGTCTGAGTCAGCAAGGCCGAGTCTGTTGGATACCCTGAGCACATGAGTGTCAACCGCTATTGTCTGTCTGCCGAAGCCGCTGCCGAGCACTACATTTGCTGTTTTCCTTCCGACTCCGGGGAGTGTTGTAAGCTCTTCCATTGTATCCGGCACCTCCCCGTTGAACTCTTCCGCCAGCTTCCGGCAGCAGCCTGTGATCATCTTTGCCTTGTTCTTATAAAATCCGGTGGGCCGTATGTCTGCTTCAAAGGTTTTGAGATCCGCCGTGATATAAGCATCCAGTGTCCTATGTTTTTTGAAAAGTTTTTTTGTTACTTCATTGACCTTTATATCAGTACACCTTGCCGACAGTATGGTGGCAATGAGAAGCTCCAGCGTGTTTGAAAAGTTCA
>CBFDEG010000125.1:0-7583 GCA_965603765.1 uncultured bacterium
ATAAAAGACGGCCTTACTATAAGCGGGCTTCTTGAGAGTCTTGAGATACAACCCGGAAGGGTCGCTGTTGAGGTCAATCTGAAGATAATAAAGAAATGCGATATTGATAGTCATCAGTTGAATGAAGGTGATTCGGTTGAGATCGTGAACTTTGTCGGTGGCGGATAGGTCCAATAGGACAAATAAGACCTATAAAAGGAGAGGGCAATGGAAGATAAATTAATAATTAAAGGCATTGAATTTAAATCGAGGCTCTGGGTCGGCACAGGCAAGTACAAAAACTTCGAGGAGACCGCTAAGGCCATTGAGGCTTCGGGTGCTGATGTTGTTACGGTTGCTGTGCGGAGGACCAATATTTTTGATAATAAATCAGAGAACCTTTTTGACTTTATTGACCCGAAAAAATACAAGATACTCCCGAACACAGCCGGATGCTACACACTTGAAGATGCCCTGAGATATGCCCGTCTTGCAAGGGAAACAGGGGTTTCGGATCTGATAAAAATTGAGGTTATCGGTGATGAGAACACGCTTTTTCCTGACGCGTGCGCCACGCTCAAGGCAACAGAGATACTCGCAAAAGAAGGATTTATAGTACTTCCTTATATAAACGATGACCCTGTTATGGCATTGCGTCTTGTGGATGCGGGAGCTGCCGCTGTAATGCCGCTTGCCGCTCCGATCGGTTCAGGGCTTGGCATTCGCAATCCTTACAATCTAAAGATAATACTTGAGCAGGCAAAGGTGCCTATTATTGTTGACGCGGGCGTTGGGACAGCATCTGATGTTGCCGAAGCAATGGAACTTGGAAGTGACGCAGTACTTTTAAATACAGCAATCGCCGGCGCTGATGACCCGATAGCAATGGCCGAGGCCATGAAGTACGGGGTAATGGCTGGAAGGCTGGCATATAAGGCGGGCAGGATACCGAGGAAGCTTTATGCGACTGCGAGCAGTCCGATTGAGGGCATGCTTTAGATCTGCTATCTAAAGCATTATAGGTCCTATAGGACAAATAAGACCTATGGCCTATAGGACGAATAGGACCTATGAGACTTATGGACTTTAATTTGTATTTAATAACTGACAGGGTGAACCTTCCCAGGAAGCGTAATTTGCTGACTGCTGTCAGGCAGGCTTTGAAGGCCGGGGCCGGGGCAATACAGCTTCGGGAGAAGGACCTTGAGGCGGGGGAGCTTTTGAAGATGGCGCATAAGATGAGGAAACTTACTGATGAATACAGTGCAGGGCTTTTTATTAATGACAGATTTGATATTGCCCTTGCAGCAGGAGCTGACGGAGTGCATCTTACACAGAACAGCATTCCTGTTGATGTTGTCAGGGATACAGTAAAGAAAAAACTCCTCATAGGTGTCTCGACCCATTCATTGAAGGAGGCGAGGCAGGCTGAAAAGGGAGGCGCTGATTTTATAACGCTCGGGCCTGTTTATAAAACAGCCTCAAAATTAAAGTACGGCGCTCCTGTTGGAATAGATAAATTTAAAACCATAACCGGGAAAATACATATTCCTGTCTTTGCGCTTGGCGGGATTAAAACAGAAAATCTCAGAGAGGTCAAAGATGCAGGGGCCTATGGTGTCTCCATGATATCGGAGATATTTGCAGCTGATAACATTCGAAAGAAAACAGTAGAAATAAATCAAATAATAAAAACGGACTTTTGAACCGTTCAGGGAGAAGAAATGAGCGAAACAAGAATTGAGCTTGCAAGGAAGGGCATAATCACAGATGAGGTGAGGCAGGTTGCTGAGGATGAGCAGTTCGATCCGGAACAGTTATCAAAGGACATTGCGGAAGGTGTTTCGGTGATTTCAAGGAATGCGGTCCATGATATCAGGCCGCTCGGCATAGGCCGCGGCCTTCGCACAAAGATAAACGCCAACATCGGTACATCAAAGGACAGGATCTCGATTGATGAGGAGATGGAAAAACTTGATGTGCTTATCAAGCACGGTGCTGATGCTGTGATGGACCTTTCAACCGGCGGGCCGATAATAGATATAAGAAGAAAGCTTATGGAAAAGTCGACCATTGCTGTCGGGACCGTTCCTATTTATCAGGCAGTGGCAAAGGCGGCCGGGGAGAAAGGCTCTATCTCGAAAATGACGGCCGATGACCTTTTCGATGCGATTGAGGAACATGCAAAAGAAGGTGTTGATTTTGTGACCGTCCATACAGGGCTTACACAGGGGACCATAGAGACATTACGGGAAGAGGGCAGGATACTCGATATCGTGAGCCGCGGCGGTTCGTTCCTGGTTGAATGGATGATCTACAATGAAAAGGAAAATCCCCTTTTTGAACAGTATGACCGGCTGGTCGAGATCGCAAAGAAATATGACGTGACCTTGAGCCTTGGTGACGGCGCCCGTCCGGGATGCCTTGCGGATGCAACGGATAGGACCCAGCTTCATGAACTTATGACGCTCGGGAGACAGAGGGATATAGCTGTTGAGGCAGGGGTCCAGGTCATCATTGAAGGTCCCGGGCATGTGCCTCTTAATCAGGTCGAGCTGAATATGAAGATACAGAAAGAGATCTGCAAGGGCGCGCCGTTCTATGTGCTTGGCCCGCTTGTGACCGATATTGCAATGGGATATGACCATGTTGCGGCAGCCATCGGCGGTGCAGTCGGGGCAGCGGCAGGAGCTGACTTTCTCTGCTATGTTACACCAGCAGAGCATATCAGGCTTCCGAGTATAGATGATGTGAGGGAGGGCGTTATTGTATCAAAGATAGCGGCCCACGCCGCGGACATTGCAAAGGGTGTGAAGGGCGCTATTGAGAAGGACAATGAAATGGCGAGAAGGAGAAAGGCGCTTGACTGGAACGGTCAGATAGCCCTGAGCCTCAACCCTGACAAGATAAGACAGTGGCGCGCTGAAGTGCCGCCTAACGAAGAAAAAGTATGCAGCATGTGCGGTGATTTCTGCGCGATCAAGACAGTGGAAGAGGCTTTAAGAAAAAAATAATTCTGTTGTCGTATTGTAGGGGCGAGGCGCTGCCTCGCCCTTTACTATGGAGGTTCAACCTCCATAATCGAATCAATCTTTACTCGGCTATCTCGAGTTCTTTCCCGTTCAGTTTTAATGCGGTTATATCCCACTCTTTAAATTCCACGGTGAAGTCATGGGCGTTTTCGACCACTATATTGGCCGGTATATTGAATACCTTGCGATGGATCGCCCCTTCGTCATGTGACTTGCCCAGGAGCGCGGTCACCTGGTTGATGCCGAGGTTTATTGTGACGATCATGACGAAGTGCGGCTCGTTCATTACATTGCTGATTATAGGGCTCATTTTCTTTAAAGACCCTGCTTCTACCACTGTGGTGAATTTACCTGTTCCCAGGCTGTGTTCATCAGGGATATTGATCTCTGAGAATTCCACCCCCGGTATCGGATTTTTTTCACGGCTTAATATTTCTCCCATTACTGCCTCCAGATCGTGCTTATATTTTTTTAAAAAACTACAGAAGAGATTTTAACATAGTCTGAATGTTTAATGACAAATGCCGGAGAGCAGACATTTATATAACAATCTGAATAATAAGGTATTTTGGTATGTGTACAGTATGAAAATTGACAAAGGACATGCCCAGGAAATATAATTTATACACTTTTTTGAAATATAAAGTATTAATTCCAGATACAGGAGGTATTTACATGTCAGATGCAGTAACAAGTGTAACGAACGATACATTCGATGATGTGGTCATAAAAGCAGCAGGTGTTGTTATGGTCGATTTCTGGGCAACCTGGTGCGGCCCCTGTAAGATAGTGGCCCCTGTTGTTGAAGAGCTTGCAAAGGAGTATGAAGGGAAGGTCACTTTTGCAAAAGTTAATACTGATGAAAATTCAGACATTGCAGGTAAATACAATATAAGAGGCATCCCCACTTTGATGTTCTTTAAAGATGGCAATGTGCTTGACCAGATCGTTGGCGCTGTACCCAAGGCACAGCTTAAATCCAAATTAGATTCTTTTCTTGGATAACCCGGCGCGTATCATGTATGACGTTATAATAGTCGGAGGAGGTCCTGCCGGCCTTACAGCAGGGCTTTATACTTCCAGGGCGCGACTGAAGAGTATGCTTGTTGAAAAGGGTTTTCCGGGCGGACAGGTGATGACCACGGAGTGGGTGGAAAATTATCCCGGTTTTGTTGACGGGATCTCAGGGGCGGAACTTTCGCAGAAGATGCATGATCAGGCTGTAAAGTTCGGGCTTGAGGTCGTTCAGGGAAGTGTCGCAGATGTGGCTTCTGACGGTAAAGTGAAAAAGGTCGTGCTTGAGGACGGTAAAGAGTATGAGACCAAAAGCATTATACTGGCAACCGGTTCAAATCCGAGGCCCCTTAAGATAGAGGGTGAGGACGAGTTCAGGGGCAGGGGTGTTTCATACTGCGCCACATGCGACGGGGCTTTCTTTAAGGACAGTGACCTTGCGGTGATAGGCGGAGGCGATTCAGCTGTTGAAGAGGGCATTTTCCTGGCAAAATTTGCAAAGTCTATCCATATTGTTCATAGAAGGGACCAGCTCAGGGCCACCAAGGTGGTGCAGGAGAGGGCATTTGCAAATCCGAAGATAAAGATGGTCTGGGATTCTGTGCCCGAAAAGATAGAAGGCGATCAAACCGGCGTTACCTCAGTAAAGATAAAGAATGTAAAGACTGGTGAAATGTCAGACCTTAAGGTGCAGGGTATTTTTATTTATGTAGGATATAATCCCAATGTTGAGTTCATGAAAGGTCTTGTGAAGCTCAATGATGGAAACTATATAGTTGCAGATGACAGCATGGCGACCTCTGAACCGGGTATATTTGTTGCCGGTGATGTCAGGGGCAAGCCGTTGAAGCAGATAGCCACCGCCGTAGGCGATGGGGCGACCGCGGCTGTTGCGGTCGAAAAATACATAGAGGAAAATTTCTCGTAGAGGCAATTCATGTCGAAGCGACCCTTCGCGAAGATCCGCTTCGGGAATTGCCCAGTCAAATAAAAAAATGTTCGAATCATTATCAGACAGATTAGAAGGCATATTCAAGAAGCTTAAGGGCCGCGGCTTTTTAAAGGAAGAGGATGTTGATGCCGCCCTTAAAGAGATCAGGATGGCCCTGCTTGAAGCTGATGTCAACTTTAAGGTTGTAAAGGACTTTGTTGAGAAGGTCAGGGAACGGGCTGTCGGTAAGGCAGTGCTTGAGAGTATCACCCCGGGCCAGCAGGTCGTAAAGATAGTAAATGATGAGCTTACTGCCCTTATGGGAGGCGGACAGAGCAAGATAAACCTTGCCGCAAACCCGCCTACGATCATTATGCTTGTGGGCCTTCATGGTTCAGGTAAGACCACCACTTCCGCTAAGCTTGCCAATAATTTTAAAAAGGACGGCAGGCGTCCCATGCTTGTTGCCATGGACACCGGAAGGCCGGCTGCTATTGACCAGTTAAAGACACTCGGTGCGCAGATAGATGTACCTGTTCATGCGACACAGCCGGGTGATGACCCTGTGAAGATATACCCGGAGGCCCTTAAAAAGGCGAAGCTCGAAGGCCGTGATATTCTTATACTTGATACAGCGGGCCGGCTCCATGTTGATGATGATCTTATGCTGGAGCTTGACAACCTGAAAAAAGTGGCTTCCCCGAACGAGATACTGCTTGTGGCTGACGCAATGACCGGTCAGGACGCAGTTAATATCGCTGCGACCTTCAATGACAGGCTCGATCTGCAGGGAGTTATTCTCACGAAAATGGATGGTGACGCAAGGGGCGGTGCAGCGCTCTCAATAGTCCATGTCACCGGCAAGCCCATAAAATTTATCGGTGAAGGTGAAAAAATAGATGCTCTTGAGCCTTTCCACCCTGAGAGAATGGCATCGAGGATACTCGGGATGGGCGATGTTGTAAGTCTTGTTGAAAAGGCGCAGGACGCCGTGGGTATGGATGACGCGCTGAACTTTGAACAGAAGCTCAAGGGTAACAGGTTTACGTTTGAAGACCTTAAGGACCAGATAAAACAGATAAAGAAGATGGGTCCGCTCGAGAACCTGCTCGGCATGATACCGGGCCTCGGGAAACAACTGAAGGGCGTTAATATAGATGACAGGGCATTCGTTAAGGTCGAGGCCATAATCAGCTCGATGACAGAGCAGGAAAGAAAAAATTATGTTATACTTAACGGCAGTCGAAAAAAGCGTATAGCAGCAGGAAGCGGTACAGCTGTGGCTGATGTAAATAAGCTTGTAAAACAGCATGTTACGATGAAGAAGATGCTGAAAAAAATGAAACGCGGCAAAGGATTCGGGCTGCCTCAGTTTAAGTTCTGAAAATTAATTCTTTTAACATTACTTGAAACTTATATATACTATCATGTATTATGAGTGCTTAATTTATATGGAGGATACAGTTTGGTTAAGATCAGATTAACAAGAAGAGGCGCAAAGAAAAAGCCTTTTTACAGAGTGATAGTTACAGACTCCCGTAAGAGAAGGGATGGTCCTTTTCTGGAGATTATAGGTACATATAATCCCCTGACAGATCCATCTGAGATTAAGATCGATACGGAGAGGGCCCAGTACTGGATTGGCTGTGGTGCGCAACCGAGTTCTAGTGTCAAGAAACTTTTGACAATATCGGGCATTTAAGAAGCCGTTCGTATTTAAACGGAGGTGGACATGAAATCACTTATTGAACAGATGGCTAAATCTCTGGTAGACAGCCCGGATGAGGTCATAGTTACAGAAGTGGAAGGCGAGAGGACCACGGTCTTTGAGCTTCGTGTTGCCACGAGTGATCTTGGAAAAGTTATCGGTAAACAGGGAAAGACAGCGCGTGCGATGAGGACCATTCTGGGCGCTGTTGGAACAAAACTTGGCAAACGTTGTGTCCTTGAAATACTCGAATAGCCGGTACAGGTATTCTGTAACATCAATTAAAGTAAATAAATAATAAGGAGAAGGGCTGTCCCTTCTCCTTTAGAATTGTTATATTCAGTGATGAAATGTGATGTACTCACGCTCTTCCCGGGCACTCTTTCAGCTTACCTTAATGAAAGCATATTGAAAAGGGCCAGAGAGAAAGGTCTGCTTGATGTGGAACTCTGCAATTTCAGGGAGTTCACTTCGGACGCTCATAAGACGGTAGATGACTATCCTTACGGAGGCGGGGCCGGCATGGTGCTTAAGCCGGAGCCTATATCCAGGGCGCTTGACTCTCTCAGGGAGGATGGTGTGCCGCGCAGGGTAGTGCTTATGGGTCCTCAGGGAAGACCATTCACCCAGAAGATGGCAGAGGCATACGCACAAGAGACAAGACGGTTCGTGTTCATATGCGGTCGTTATGAAGGTGTTGATGAGAGGGTAAGGGCACTTGTGGACGAAGAGGTCTCTGTCGGTGATTATGTGCTGACAGGGGGAGAGCTGGCAGCCCTTATAGTGATTGACGCGGTGACAAGGCTTCTTCCGGGCGTGCTCGGAGACGACAAGTCGGCGGTGGATGAGTCTTTTTCGTGGGGCTTGCTTGATTATCCCCACTATACAAGGCCGAGGGAGTTTGAAGGTCTGAGTGTTC
>CBFDEG010000126.1:0-7582 GCA_965603765.1 uncultured bacterium
AGAAGGCGGAAGGACAGTAGGCGCAGGGGTTGTAACAGAAATCGTACAGTAAATACGTACAACGTGGTCCTCACGCGGGCCGTTAATGGCGCGACGGAGAGAGGGCAGCGGATAACGGAGGAAAGATAAATGCAGGATATAATACTTTTACAATGTACAAGTTGCAAGAATAAGAACTATTCAACTACAAAGAACAAAAAAAATATGACCGGAAAACTTGTGCTCAGTAAATATTGCAGGCATTGCCGTAAGCATGTTGAGCATAAAGAGACTAAAGCCTAGAGTATTTAACAGGAGATAGCAGGTATTGGAATTCGGTTTCGAACTATCAAGTGTTAGGCCAGTAGCTCTAACGGTAGAGCGTCGGACTCCAAATCCGGGGGTTGGGGGTTCAAATCCCTCCTGGCCTGCCATTTAACCATGACGTGGAATAGGAAAATATAATGTTCGGTAAAATCAAGGGTTTTTTCAGAGAGGTAAAGGCAGAGCTGAAAAAGGTGGTCTTCCCGTCCAAAGACGAAGTGATAGGGTCCACAAGGGTAGTTGTTGTGCTTGTTCTGATAATAGCTATATTCCTGGGGTTGATCGATCTGGTGCTTTCAAGGCTGATCAGTCTGGTAATAAGTTAGGAGAAATTATGGAAATGAAGTGGTATGTTGTTCATACATATTCAGGGTTTGAGGAAAAAGTAAAATTGTCCGTAGAGGACAATATGAAAAGAAGAGGCCTGAGCGAGAAGCTCGGTCAGATACTCATACCGACTGAAAAAGTGATAGAATTAAAAGCAGGGAAAAAGAAAGAGTCAACAAAGAAGTTTTATCCCGGATATATCCTCATGGAAATTGAACTTGATGATGAGACCTGGCACCTTGTAAGCAGCACACCGAGGGTCACCGGTTTTATAGGCGGTGAAAGACCTACCCCTATACATCAGGAAGAGATAGATATTATTGTCGACCAGATCGAGCATGGCCCGACCACTCAGGTGACAGCCCAGTTTGACAGGGGTGATACGGTCAGGATAATAGATGGTTCCTTTGCCAATTTTAACGGGTTTGTTGATGAGATAGATGAGGTCCATAACAAACTGCGCGTAATGGTCACCATATTCGGCAGGCAGACGCCTGTTGAGCTTAATTATTTACAGGTTGAGAAGGCTTGAGTAATTTATTAATAGATGAAACTGTCAGGGAAAAATAAAATTTGAATTAACATTCCCCTGAGATATGGATTCAGGTATTGGAGGTATAGATGGCTAAAGAAGTGATGGGACAGGTAAAGTTACAGATTCCCGCTGGTAAGGCAAACCCGGCACCGCCGATCGGACCGGCATTGGGACCTTACGGAATTAACATAATGGATTTTTGCAAGGCGTTCAACGCCCAGACACAGGCATTGGGAGACACTATTATCCCGGCCGTTCTTACAATATACAAGGACAGGACATTTACCTTTATACTGAAGACCCCGCCTGCGTCTGAATTGATAAAAAAGGCAGCGGGCATAGTAAAAGGTTCGAGCGCGCCGAACAAGGACAAGGTAGGCAAGCTTACAATGGACCAGGTGAGGGAGATAGCAAAGACCAAACTTCCGGACCTTAATTCCTTTGACATTGATAAAGCGGCCAATAGCATAAAGGCACAGCCAGAAGCATGGGCATAGAGGTCAGCGACAGCTGATTATTGAGAATAAGTATGGAGGCAATATGAGTAAAAAATATGATTCAGCAAAAGAAAAGATAGATCGAGACAAGCAGCATGATATCAAAGAGGCCATTGACCTTGTAAGGCAGTTTAAGTATGTTAAGTTTGATGAGACTGTCGACCTGGCCATAAACCTTGGTGTTGACCCCAGGAAATCGGAGCAGATGGTAAGGGGGAGCGTGGTGCTTCCTAATGGTCTCGGTAAAAAGGTCAGGGTGATAGTTTTTGCAAAAGGCGAGAAGGCATCCGAAGCCGAAAAAGCAGGGGCGGACCATGTAGGCGCTGAAGATCTTGTGGAAAAGATAACCGCCGGATGGCTTGATTTTGACAAAGTGGTTGCTACTCCTGATCTTATGGGTATGGTCGGCAAGCTCGGTAAGGTGCTTGGTCCCAGGGGGCTTATGCCTAATCCTAAATCAGGTACAGTCACATTTGATGTTGGAAAGGCCATTGAGGACATAACAGCCGGTAAGGCTGATTACAGGACCGAGAAGGCCGGTGTGGTGCATGTCTCTATTGGTAAGGCCTCTTTTGAGACTGATAAGCTTGTTGAGAACGCAAGGGCCGTGGTTAAGGCAATAGAAAAGGCAAAGCCGTCTTCCAGTAAGGGCAAGTACCTCAAAAAGGTATCGATCTCCTCAACAATGGGTGTCGGTGTTCCGGTTACAGTTTCGAGTGTAGCGTCTGCGTAAGCATTCGCTTTTATATTGATAATGTTTAGTTCCCGGTCTTTCAGGCAGGGAGCGAATAGATGGAAAAATAAGTCAGAGACTGTAGGCGCGGCCTGTAAGAGGGTTGCTTAAAAAGCAAAGATGCTGCTGGCCTGCACAGACTGAGCTGGAAATGAAAATGCAAGAGCAGTTTGGATTTAACATGAAGTCCTGTCCGCATTTCTCTTATTGCAACTCAATTAGTCCGAAGTCTCTGATATAAAGAAAGGGGTGAAGAAACTGAATAAGGAAGAAAAAGCCCAGGTAGTTTCAGAGATTCATGAAAAGTTTGAAAAAGCAAAGGGTGTTGTTTTTACGGATTACCGTGGACTTGACGTAGAAAATATGACCGGATTTAGAGACGGTCTCAGGTCTGCAGAGCTTGAGTACAGGGTAGTCAAAAATACTCTTTCAAAAAGGGCGGCAGTCGGCACATCGATCGAAGCGGCCCAGGACATGCTGGTTGGTCCTATTGGTATGGCGTTTGGTTATGATGATCCGGTGCTCCTCGTCAAGAAGGTTCTTGAATTTAACAAATCAAATGATAAACTTGAAATTAAGGGTGCAGTTGTTGAAGGTGCTGTCTGTAACCTTGAGCAGATCAAGACTATTGCAGCACTTCCGTCAAGGGAGATTCAGCTCTCAATGCTTGTCGGAGCAATGCAGGCGCCTGCGACCAAGCTTGCAGGATTGTTAAATTCAACAGTAACGCAATTTGCGTATGCTTTGGAAGCATTAAAAAATACTAAAAGCGAATAGAAGTTAAAAATTAAGGAGGACTAAATGTCTGCTAATAAAGAACAGGTTTTTGAATTTATAGATAAAATGACGATCCTTGAGATGTCAGAGTTCATCAAGGAATTTGAAGAGAGGTATGGAGTTACTGCAGCAGCACCAGTTGCCATGGCAGCGGCAGCTCCCGGCGCAGCAGCAGAAGCAGCAGAAGAGAAGACAAGCTTTGATGTTGTACTTTCAGCTGTTGGAGATAAGAAGATCCAGGTCATTAAGGCCGTAAGAGAGATCACCGCCCTTGGTCTTAAAGAAGCAAAAGAGCTTGTTGACGGTGCACCGCAGCCTGTAAAGACAGGTGTTTCAAAAGATGAGGCTGAGTCGATCAAGGCAACGCTTGAGGAACAGGGAGCAACTGTAGAGTTAAAGTAAATAAATTTTAATATAGTAAAAATGATCACCGGACTGAGGGCACTCAGGTGCCCTGAAATCCAGGCCAGTGATCTTGCGAAAAGGAGAATTATGGCAGAGGGTTTAAGGGTAAGAAGAAACTTCGGTAAGACAGAGCAGATACTTGCAATTCCTAACCTCATTGAGATCCAGAAACGTTCATTTGAGAGATTTTTACAGGAATACGTTCCGGCTCATAAGAGAGAGGACATGGGACTGCAGGCTGCATTTGAGAGTGTATTCCCTATTGTCGACTATAATGATACGGCCTCTATAGAATTTGCGGAGTATATAGTAAACAAACCAAAATACGAACTGCGGGAGTGTCTTGACAAGGGAGTTAACTATGCTGCCCCTCTTAAGATCAGGGTCAAATTGAACCTTTGGGAAAAAGAGGAGTCCGGCGAGAAAAGGCTTAAAGAATCCAGAGAGCAGGAGGTTTACCTTGGTGAACTTCCTCTGATGACCGATACAGGGACATTTGTAATTAATGGTGTAGAAAGGGTTGTTGTCAGTCAGCTGCACCGTTCCCCGGGCATACTTTTCAGTCACGACAAAGGCAAGACACAGGCAGCCGGCGGAAAGGTCATCTTTTCTGCCCGCATAATCCCCGCAAGGGGCTCATGGTTTGATTTTGAATTCGACACAAAGGACACGCTTTATGTCAGGATCGACCGAAGAAAAAAGCTGCACGCCACAATCATCCTTAAGGCCCTTGGCTACTCCGAAGAGCAGATACTCAAGATATATTACCCGATAGAAGAAGTGAAAATAGAAAGCGGTAAAGGCACGCGGAAGCTCTCAAGTGTGCTTGCCACTCTCAGGGCTGTAAATAATATTATGCTGCCCGGTACAAAGGAAGTGCTGGTCAAGGAGGGCGGAAGGATAACAAAGGCCGCCTTGAAAAAAATGGAAGCCGCAGAAATGACGGAGATTCCGATAACAAAAGAAGAGCTTGTCGGCAGGGTCACGCTGGCTGACATTATTGACACTGAGACAGGAGAGGTCCTGCTCGAGAGCAATAAGGAGATAAGTGAAGAGATAGCCGAAAAGATCATGACGCTTGATATTCCCCTGCTCCAGCTGATCTTTATTGACGGGATAAGATATCTTCCTTCTTTGAGGGACACGCTTCTTCTTGATAAGGTTGATACTACCGACGAGGCCCTTGTAGAGATATACAAAAAGCTCAGGCCTGGTGAACCGCCGTCGATAGCTGATGCAAAGTCTCTTTTTGAAGGACTTTTCTTTGACCCTAAAAGATATGATCTTTCTGTGGTCGGCAGACTTAAGCTCAACAAAAGGCTTGGTCTTGACGTTCCCCTTGAAACAAGAGTGCTGACCGATAATGATATTATTGAAATACTCCGCTACCTTTTTGACCTAAGGGCAGGAAGGGGTGAGGTGGACGATATTGACCATCTTGGCAACAGACGCATCAGGGCGGTCGGTGAGCTTCTCGAAAACCAGTTCAGGATCGGGCTTGTCAGAATGGAAAGGGCCATTAAAGAGAAGATGACCCTTACCGAACTTGATGTGGCAATGCCGCATGACATTATAAATGCAAAGCCGGTAATTGCTGTTATTAAGGAGTTCTTCGGTTCCAGTCAGCTCAGCCAGTTTATGGACCAGACGAACCCGATGTCCGAGATAACGCACAAGAGGAGATTAAGCGCACTCGGGCCGGGCGGACTTACAAGGGAGAGGGCCGGCTTTGAGGTCAGGGACGTTCATCCTACCCATTACGGACGTATATGTCCGGTCGAGACCCCGGAAGGACCGAACATCGGTCTGATAACCTCACTTGCTTCGTATGCAAGGGTCAATGACTACGGATTTATAGAATCGCCGTACAGAAAAGTAAAAGAGGGAAAGGTGACCGATGAGATCGAATATCTCTCTGCAATTGACGGTGAGCATAATGTCATTGCACAGGCCACCTCCTTTATGGATAAAGCAGGAAACCTTACCGGTGAAACAGTTTCGGCCAGGGTTGGCGGAGACTTCCAGCTGGTCAATGCTCAAGATGTCCAGTTCATGGATGTTTCACCAAAACAGATAGTAAGTATTTCCGCCTCGATGATCCCTTTCCTTGAGAACGATGATGCCAACAGGGCGCTGATGGGTTCTAATATGATGAGGCAGGCTGTTCCGCTTCTGATAACCGATGCGCCGAGAGTCGGCACGGGAATGGAGGCCGCTGCTGCAAGGGACTCCGGTGCAGTGATCATAACCAGGAGAAGCGGGGTGGTAGAATCGGTTGATGCATCAAGAATACTGGTCAGGTGTGATGACGGAGGGGTTGATGTTTATAAGCTTGTCAAATTCTCCAGGTCGAACCAGGCAACATGTATTAACCAGAAACCGCTTGTAATAGCAGGTGATAAAGTGAAAAAGAACCAGGTCATTGCCGATGGACCGGCAACTGATGCGGGTGAACTTGCTCTGGGCAAGAATGTGCTTGTTGCATTTATGCCATGGGGCGGATATAACTTTGAGGATGCGATCGTCATAAGTGAGAAGCTTGTGAAAGAGGATGTGTATACATCAATACATATTGAAGAATTCTCAGCGGAAGCCAGGGAGACAAAGCTCGGGCCGGAGGAGATAACCCGGGACATTCCCAATATTGGCGAAGAAGCTCTCATGGACCTTGATGAAAGCGGTATTATACGGACCGGCGCGCAGATAAAACCGGGCGATATACTTGTTGGTAAGGTGACCCCGAAGAGCGAGACCCAGCTTACCCCTGAAGAGAAGCTTCTCCGTGCAATATTCGGAGAAAAGGCTGAAGAGGTAAGAGAGAGCTGTCTTTATGTGCCGCCCGGCACAGAGGGTACTGTCCTGGACGTAAAGGTCTTTACAAGAAAAGGTATTGCAAAAGATAAAAGGGCCGTCAGTATTGATGAAGACAAGATAGACAGGCTGCAGCGCGACCTGGAAGATGAGGTCAGGATACTCAGCGAGGGCGGCTACGCAAATATGCGGAAGATACTTGAAGGTGAAACAGTATCTGAAGCGGTAAAAGTGAGCGGTCATGGTACGCTGTGTGAAAGCGGTAAAAAGTTGACAGCAGCGATGCTGAATGAAGTGCCTGATAAGACCCTGCGCAAGATAAAACTGTCTGACACTGAAAAACAGGATAAGGCAAAGCTTGTGGAAGAAGAAATGACCAAACATGTTAAGCAGCTCGAAAACACATATGAGAAGAAGCTTGAACAGTTTAAAAAAGGCGATGAACTGCCTCCCGGTGTTCTGAAGGTGGTAAAGGTGTATGTTGCCATGAAACGGAAGATCCAGGTCGGTGATAAGATGGCCGGAAGGCATGGTAACAAAGGTGTTATCTCTATTGTTGTGCCTGAAGAGGACATGCCGTACCTGCCTGACGGACGGCAGGTCGAGATCATACTAAACCCTCTCGGTGTTCCTTCAAGGATGAACGTCGGGCAGATACTCGAGACCCATCTGGGATGGGCCGCCAAGGAGCTGGGGCTTTATGTTTCGACCCCTGTTTTTGAAGGCGCCAGGGAGAGTGAAATAAAGGACATGCTTGAAGAGGCGAAACTTCCGAGAGGCGGACAGATAACCTTGTATGACGGTAAGACCGGAATACCATTCCAGAAACCTGTCACTGTAGGGTACATGTATATACTTAAGCTTCACCATCTTGTCAGTGATAAGATACATGCCAGGTCCATTGGGCCATACTCGCTGGTCACACAGCAGCCTCTTGGCGGTAAGGCGCAGTTCGGAGGTCAGAGGCTCGGTGAGATGGAGGTATGGGCACTTGAAGCATATGGTGCTGCTTATACCCTGCAGGAATTCCTGACCGTTAAAAGTGATGATGTTGCCGGAAGGGCAAGGGTCTATGAGGCCATTGTCAAGGGAGATGCCAATTTGGAACCCGGAGTGCCGGAGTCATTCCATGTTCTTATAAAAGAGCTCCAGAGTCTCGGACTTGATGTTGACCTCCTGGAGGAGAAGGTGCTG
>CBFDEG010000127.1:0-7549 GCA_965603765.1 uncultured bacterium
CGTTATCCGATAATAAATATGATGACGAGTGGTTGTGTTGAGCGAAAGCTATCGAAGTGGTTCGATAAAATAAGTATTGAATAAGGTCACCAAATGTTTTATATTTTTAGTAGGCGGTGACCACGGGTTCAAGTACCGGGTTAGAGATTTTGTCCCGGGGCGTCAGAACATGTTCTTCGAGAACCTTTAATCCTGATTATCAGGAGCGCCAATCTCATTGTGGCACCGCCATTATTTTCTCTTGCAATTATTGATAGAAGGTGGTGTCAGGGTTAAATTCATCTATAACTTACAAAACCATTTTCACGGATGGAAGGCGTTTGAGTATATTGAAAATGTTATCTCTTTCTTTCTCACTGGTTACTCGCAAAGAAATACTAAAAGAAGTATATTTCCCGGTTCTACTTTGATTAGATTCGGTAAACTTATGCTCATGTGATCCGAGCAGCTCAGGGATTGTCTTTGCAATATAATCTTTATCTGACGCGATTATTTTATAGGACCAGTTACAGGGGTATGTTATTTCCGGTATTTCCATCTTATGCTCCTTTAATTGTTTCTTTAAAGATTCTTTGTAAGCAGATCTGAATGTTATGTCTGAACCTCTGAATTTTCAATCCACGCCCTGAATTCCGGTTCCAGTGATCTCCATGAAAATCTTTCGGTCAGGTCCATTGCTTCCATCGTGCTAAGCCTTTTCCCGGTTATGACCAGTTCTTCGAGACGGTCATAAAGTTCATTGTCATTATAGAGATATTCTTTCGGGAATAGCTCGGGATAGGAGAGGCGGTTTGGCAGGAGAGGGCGGCAGCCGGCGCGCACGGCTTCTATCACGGAGATGCCGTAGAACTCATGTCCGGCTGTTGAAACGACAATGTCCGACTGTCTAAGCCATTTCGCGTATTCATCACGCGACCTTGCGAACCCCCAGTGAAGGATCCGGCTGGAAAGTTTTTCTTTTATCTCTTTGAAAACCGGGGGGATGTCCTTGAAGGATTCTCCGAGGATAACCAGCCTGAAATCATGGCCTTTACGGTCAAGTTCGGCTATTGCCTTGAAAAATGTCTCAGGATCTTTATCATGTTCCCACCGGTGGTTCCAGAGTATTACAGGAGGACCGCTTCGTTCAGGCGTTGGAGTATTGTCTATTGAGCTGAAATCTATTGGCGGATGGAGTATTCTTGAATTTTTCTTGATAATATCGCAGGGGTCTTTAAGCTTCATGTCGTAAGATTTTTTCATTAATCCCTCAATGCCGGTGATGAATGAATCTAGATTGTAATTAGAATTAAAGGCAGTGCTGTCCGAGGCAAGCGCGGTTGTCATGTTCGTAAGTGCAAAATGGAAATCACGTTCATTATATGTCCTTGTCGGATACACGAACTGGTTCTCATGAAAGTATGTGAGGAGCGGTACTTGTCGGACCCATGCCGGGGCCATGCCCCTGAATGTTGCTGCATCTATAAATGTTGAGCAGAGTATGCGGTCGAACTGCTGGCCGGAATCATGGAGCTTCTGTGCGAAGTAAGGCGCGGAAAGTCTCATGCGCCATTTCCATTTACGGGCCGGGAGTGTCATGAGCTCAGAGCTGAACAGACCCTTGAGCAGTTCTATGAATGACCTGTGTGAACCGCCGAAGTAAGGTTCAAGTATAAGCAGGCGTAATTTGTTGTGTCGGGATCGTTCCATTTAATGGCATATGCTACAACACGGAAAATGTAAACTCAAGGATGCCGGCTGAGAAGTGAATTGTAACTGAAACTAGTATTCAGATTTTAGGTCCCGGACGAAATCCAGATACTGCCTGGACGGGTTTAAGATAAGGGCACCTATTCCGTTAAAATCATCCCCGGATTTTGTGACCCTGCGTACCCTGACAGGAACAGTTAGCATATTTTTTTTATCAGGGATAATGACATCAAATTCAGGATCAAAAGGAAAGCTGACTTTGTCGGTTGAGATGAATATCCCGTTTTCCGAGATATTTATTATTGTTCCTTTATAATCTGTGTCATAACAGAAAAAGCTGACATCTATGTTTGAGGCTATTCTTTCAAAGGCCCTTTTCTGCATGACTTTTCCCCTTAATGTTCAGGTTATGCTTTTTAGCTTCTACTGCTATCTAACCAGATATTGTAGGCGTGGTCAAGTATGGTTGCTTTAGCGCCTTTGTCAATTTCGTTCAGTTTGATCCCTGCAAGGATCTGGTCATCTGCAGAGGTTTTCCAGACTATCTGTCCCTGTGCCTGAATAAATTCTTCTTTTTCGGGGTGTTTGATCTTCATGTCAAGCATATCCAGCAGTGACAGGTCAGTATTTTTTGTTGCAAAGCAGAATCCTTCACGTGAAAAATTAATTGTGGTGCCTGAAGAATATGAATCGGGTTTATTTGCTGATGAGAACTCCATATTAAGGGGAATGTTGAAGCGTATAAATTTTCTTCTTTCCGATAAATCAATATTACCTGGCAGCATATTGTTCTTCCTCCCTTTTTATGACATTTTAATATTTTATAACAAAAAACATTTTTTTTCTTGACAAACGCATAAACATATGTAAATATATTAATATGAAAACAATTACAGGAATATTTAAACTGCTGACAGATGTACTGAGGGTCAGGATTCTTCTGCTCCTTGACAGGAAAGAGCTGAGCGTATGCCAGCTGATGGGGATAACCGGGGCATCACAGCCTTTGGTATCCAGGAACCTGTCCCTTTTGTATCAGGGAGGTTTTCTTAGTGAGAGAAGAGACGGGAAACTCAGGTTCTATAGTATAAGTATGGAGCTTTCTGATGACAGGAAGGCTTTGCTGGACCTGTTGCGAACAATGCTGCAATCTGATACTAAGTATATAGAGGACATGGAAACATTGAAAGAATGCGGCGAATTTCAAAAAAATGCGGGAAGCTGTGACATGAAGACACTCCGCGAGTTCATGGATTGGAAAAAGCAGAAGCAAACTTAGCAGGGGCGGATATTTTATCAGTAATGAATTTTTCAATTAATTATATTTTGGTCTGAAAGGGAAATATTATGAGATTCAAATCAGGTTTGTTTTTTTCATTGGTCCTGACCTTGTCTGTCTTTAGTAATGCAGGCGCTGAAAAGATCGGTCTTGAAGAGGCGGTTAATACTGCCCTTAAAGATAATACGGAGCTTAAAGCATATTCATGGGGAATTGTTTCTCAGGAAGAAGACAGTCGGTCTGTCAGCGGGCATCTGTACCCGAAAATATTTGTTGAGGAAAAGGTTTCCAGAACAGACAATCCTACATACAGCTTTATGTCAAAGCTGAATCAGGAGCGTTTTACCCAGGAGGATTTTCAGACAGGATCGTTAAACGATCCTGATGCTATCACTGATTATCAGACCTCAATAAGTTTTGAACAGGCTTTGTTCGTTCCGAAGGTCTTTATCGGGATGGGTATGTCCGGCAAAGAGCTTGAAGCGAAAAAAGCGGAATATGAAAGAAAAAAGGAAGAGGTAGTGCTGAATGTTATTAAAAGCTTTCTTTCGGTACATAAAGCGGATGAATTTTTAAAGCTGGCAAGAAAAGCAGTTAAGGATGCCGGGGAACATGAGAAACTTGCATCTGTGAGATACAATGCCGGAACAGGGCTTTATTCAGATGTTCTGAGAGCGGAGGTTCTGGTCAAGACATCTGAGGCCGATGTGATACAGGGGGAGGGTAATCTTGAGGTTGCAAAAAGGGCGCTCGGGCTTGTCCTTGGAAAGACGGTGCCTGTTGAGATAAACGATGAGAGACTGGTTCTGCCTTTGAATGAACTTTATGTATATCTGGAATCATCAACGAACAGGCAGGACGTAAGGGCGTTAAGGATGAGAAATGAGAACGCGAAAAAGGCGGTTGACCTTGAACGGGCCGCATACTATCCCGAGGCGGGAGTTGGCGGCAGTTATAACATGAATGATCATAGTGCCCCGTTTTCTTCAGAAGGCAGCAGTTACTATGTTATGGGATTTTTAAGGTGGAACCTTTTTGACAGTTCTTCGAATCACAAGATCAAAAAGGCCAGGGCCGGGGTCAATGAAACCGCAGAACACCTGTCCGGACTTGAGAACATGATACATTTCAGGGTCAATGAAGCATACATAAGGGTCATTGAAAAAGAGAAGAGACTTTCCCTTGCACGGGCAGTGCTGAAAGAGTCTGAAGAAGCAGTGCGTCTGGTGCGCGTCAGATATGAGAACTCGCTCGCGCCTATGGTCGATCTGCTCGATGTACAGATGGTGCTTAACAGCGCAAGGGCGGGGATCGTGAATGCGGATAATGATTATATAAGCGCCATATCTGACCTGTATTATGAAAGCGGCACACTATTAAAAACAATTACCAGTCTTAATATATACAGGAGGCATTAGTTATGAAGCAGAAATTTATTGTTTATGGACTACTACTTGTCAGTATTGCCCTTTTCAGCGGCTGTAAAAACAGCAGCGGGCCGGATGAACATGTGGTTGTGAGGGAAGCTGTTGAGGGCGTGACAGTTACAGAGGTCAAAAAGGTGGAGGCCACAGATTATTACGAATCCTCAGGAACGCTCAAGGCAGAGAACACCTCGTTCGTATCGTCAATGATAATGGGTGAGGTTAAAAAAATAAGTGTGAATGTGGGTGACCGTGTCAGTAAAGGAGATGTGATGCTCGAGATCCATTCACCTGACATTGAGGCAAAACTGGAGGCTGCCCGGGAGTCACTGCTAGAGGCTGAAGAAGGTCTTAGCATAGCTGAGAATAACAGGGACCTTGCGGAAAAGACCTTCGAGAGATTCAGCAAACTGTATGAGGGTAAGGCCATAACAGAGCAGGAATTTGATGAGGTCAAAACGAAAAGGGACGTTGCGCTTCTCAGGTACAAAGGTGCCCAAAGCGCAAATAAAAGGGCAGCGGCCTCCCTGAATGAGGCAGAGGCATTCAGGAATTACATGATCATAAAGTCTCCTTTAAAAGGAACCGTTGCCGAGAAAAAAATAGATATAGGGAGCATGGCTGTGCCGGGAATGCCGCTTTTTATTGTAGAAGGAGATATATACAGGGTCGAGGCTTCTGTTGATGAGAGGCTTCTGTCTTCAATAAAGATAAACAGTCCGGTAGATATATTTATCGACTCAATGAATATAAAGATAAAAGGACGGGTGGGTGAGATCGTGCGGCGCATAGATCCGAACACAAGGTCTTTTATAGTTAAGGTTGATGTTAAAGAAGCGTCCGGTCTTCTAAGGGGCGGTCTTTATGCAAGGGCCGGCATACCTGTCGGCAAGAAGCAGTATATTGTCGTTGCTACCGGAGCAATAGTGAAAAGAGGGGAACTTAAAGCGGTATATACGGTCAACAGCGAGGAAGTGGTATTACTGAGGCTTATCAAGACCGGAAAGATAATGAATGGTATGACGGAAGTGCTCTCAGGTCTGAGTGAAGGTGACAGGATAATAACAGACGGAGTGGAAAAGGCCATTGACGGGGGGGTGCTTAAGTAATGAAAAAAATAGGACCCGCAGGACGTATCGCTAAAATGTTCCTGCTGTCAAAACTTACCCCCCTGATAGTGATCACTGCCCTGCTGCTTGGCGTGTTTGCGATAGTTGTGACCCCGAGGGAAGAAGAGCCGCAGATAGTTGTTCCCATGGTGGATGTTTTTGTCCAGTATCCCGGGGCTTCTTCCGAGGAGGTTGACGAGAGGGTCATAAGGCCCATGGAAAAGCTTTTGTGGGAGATAAAAGGTGTTGAATATGTTTATTCAATAGCAAAGCCCGGCATGGCAATGACAATAGTAAGATTCTATGTCGGTGAGGACATGGAGGACAGTCTTGTAAAGCTCTACAATAAGCTGATGTCAAACTATGACAAGATACCGCAGGGTGTTTCAGAGCCCATTATCCGGCCGAAATCCATTGATGATGTCCCTATACTTTCACTGACTCTATGGAGTGAAAGGTATGACGGGCAAGAGATCAGAATGGTTGCGCAGGAAGTGGCGGATGAACTTAAAAAAGATCCTGATGTTGCCGAGATAACTGTCGCAGGAGGACAGCGCAGACAGCTTCGGGTCGTGCTTGACCCCTCAAGGCTGAAGGCATACAACATATCCCCTTTGAAGATATACCAGGCGATACAGGGTGCCAATGCTTCCTTGATATCCGGTACGTTTCCTCAGGGTGCAAAGGAAATAATTGTAGAGACAGGCACATTTTTAAAGAGCGCTGAAGATGTCGGTAACGTGGTCGTGGGTGTTCATCATGGCAGTCCTGTTTACCTCAGGAATGCTGCGGAGATAATAGACGGCGCTGAGGAGCTTTCAAGTTATGTGCTGAACGGTTTCGGGCCTGCTTCAAAGGTCAAAAAGGGCGGACTATATGATGCGGTAACAATATCGGTGGCAAAAAAGAAGAGCACGAATGCGTATCACATTACAGAGAGACTGCTTAAAAAAGTAGAAGCCCTTAAAGGCTCCCGGGTCCCGAATGAGATAAAGGTCGAGATCACAAGGAACTACGGAGACACTGCAAAAGATAAATCGGACGAGCTGCTTGAGCATATGCTTATTGCCGCTATCTCGGTCACTATTCTCATTGCGCTGGCGCTCGGGTTCAAGGAATCAATAACAGTGGCTGTTGCTGTTCCCGTGACCCTGGCATTGACGATACTCGTTAATTATATGTACGGGTATACCTTGAACAGGGTTACCCTGTTTGCCCTTATATTTTCCATAGGTATTCTGGTCGATGATGCGATAGTTGTTGTGGAGAACATACACCGTCATTTTAAGATGAAGGGTGTTTCTGCTGATATCGCTGTAGAGGCTGTTGACGAGGTCGGCAACCCGACTATCCTGGCGACATTTACTGTTATCGCGGCGCTTATGCCCATGGCATTTGTTTCAGGCTTAATGGGTCCTTATATGAGACCTATCCCTGTCGGTGCTTCGGCTGCAATGCTTATATCATTGCTTATAGCGTTCATCATCAGCCCGTGGCTGAGCTTTAAAGTACTTAAAAAGACAAAGAAACAGACTGGTGAAGATAAGGAAGAAGGCACTTTTATCGCATATTTTAACAGGATGTATGAAAGGAATCTGAGAGGACTTCTTGAGAGCAACATGAAGAGGCTCGCGGCCTTTGCGGTTGTGATTGCATTGCTTCTTGGTTCGATGCTCCTGGTTTATTTCAAGATGGTGACGGTCAAGATGCTCCCGTTTGATAACAAGAGCGAACTGCAGGTAATCATTGATATGCCTGAAGGGACCTCGCTTGAGCGTACGGCCATGGTGTCAGGTGAGATAAGCGAATATCTGCGGACAGTTCCTGAGGTCACTGACTTTCAGCTGTATGTCGGTACTGCCGCACCCTTTAATTTTAACGGGCTTGTCAGGCATTTTTTTCTCAGAGAGGGAAGCAATATAGCTGACATACAGGTCAATTTCCTTCCAAGAGATGAAAGGGATGCTCAGAGCCATGATATAGCAAAAAGGATACGGCCCGGGATCCAGAAGATAGGGCAGAGGTACAATGCCAATGTCAAGATAGTC
>CBFDEG010000128.1:0-7495 GCA_965603765.1 uncultured bacterium
AATTCCAGTACCTGATCTTCTTTTAAAACTATTCCTCCTTGATTTATCAAATTAATCTGCTAAAATTTCACTTATATAAGAAAGGGACGCATGGAAGGATAACAAGGAAAGTATTAACTTTATTTCCCTAAGCAGGATAGTTAAAGATCATGTCAAAAATATCAGACGAACCAAAGAACATCGGCAGAAACAGGTTCACAATGCCTGATAAATTATCGTATGCTGATATTAAAAAACTATTACCTGAACTTCAGGCCCATCAGATCAAACTGGAGATGAAACATGATGTATTGATAAGACATCACAAATACCTTATGAAAAAGGTTAAAGATCGCACACATGAGCTGCAATCCATCAATGAAGAACTTGAGCAGAAGATCCGGGGACCGTTACCGTATCCGGGATAGAAGGTTCAGAGTCTATACAGACAACTGCTGATGGCGGCAGTGATACAGGTGGTTCAGAAGGAAAAGGGAAAACCTGTTCAGACGGAGTGGATAACGATAACGACAATCTGATCGACTGTGGAGACCCAGATTGTTTAAAAAATAAAAACTCCACGTAGGAGGGCTGTAAGATGAAAAATATATTGAAGAGACGATCAATTTTAATTCTGTCATTTATATTTGGCTGTGCGTTTGCCTCTTTGCTCATTATCGGGGTCAGTGCAGAGCAAAACAAGGCAAACACTGCAAGACTCATCGTTTCCAGTGATAAACCGGCATATGCAGTACCGGAAGGCAAAGAAAAACAATGGGAAAACATACAGGAAATTGCAAAGCGTGAACATGTTGTCTGTAGAGAACATTGTGGAAATGATCTAAACTGTCTCGAGAAATGTAAGACAGCTTCTAATAGCAGGCTGGACAGAGAATATCAGAAGATCATTCACGAATAGCTGCCCTTGCAGTGTTTGATCGGCGAACTGACAAAAAAGCACGAGTCACTAAGGACAGTCACAAGAATTGCCCTGACACCGCTTGTATATTCACTCAAGTATCCATATGTTGCAGGTGTATTGTTGATAGGAGGATTGGCAGTCATAAGGAAAAAATCAAAAGGATGACCCTTCTGTCTTCTCTTTGATACTACAAAAGGCAGATATTCTTTTTATATCCCTGCCTTCTCATCCGGATTACAGTTGTTTTTTGTAGAATGCAAGCGCAACTTGAGTCCGGATGTTATATGTGGCGGCCATATGTCTGGCCGCCACAAGTTTCATAAATGTCATTGCTTCCGCGCTAAAAGAGGATTTAAAGTCTAAAAAACTACTTTAAGTTACTATCTGTAACTCTTTGTAATTATTGATTTACTATTTAATTTTAAGAGGCTTTCCCCTTTCAGAGGCTCAAACAGACAGGTCAGGAAAAGGATACTGCATCTACAAGGGGATGCCTGTCAAGGAACTCTCAAGCCAATTAAATACGCCCCTGGAGAGGATCCTGGAAATTACCGATCAGCTCTGCGAAGAGGGATTTATAAAAAAGAACGGGCGCAGGATCACGATAGCGTAGCAGGGCCCATATCGAGGTTGAACCTCCATAATTTTAGTATTGACAGACTTAACGAAATGTGCTATTTATTTCTTAAGAGCATATAAAGAAACTGCCATCCCATAAAAGGTAACGTACGGGAAACCGTATGGCACAAAGCCACCTGTCCGGTGTCATCACAGGACCGAGGGGTTGCTGAGGTGGCAGACATATGTAATCACCACCCCCTTATCGGCAATGATCAGGGGGTTTTTTATAAGGTCAGAAACCGACTGACCCGGACCAATCACTGTTCCTAATTACATTTTTTTAGATCAAATTAATGATATGGGAAATCCCTTTTAACAAAACTCAAGGCAGCGTTAACGTAGCTTAAAGAATGGAAGAAGCTCAAAAGAGTTACAATCGTCACTTCTGAAAGGATCGAGGCAAATGGTACATCCTGTAACTCTTTGAAAATAATGGTGCCGAAGGCCGGACTTGAACCGGCACAGAGAGAACTCCGAGGGATTTTAAGTCCCTTGCGTCTACCAATTCCGCCACTCCGGCGACACATTATACTGCATTACGACATATATACTAAATCTTATATCACGGGCATTGTAATGATCTAAACTTCTGCTCTTTTGAACTTTAGTATTATACACAATTCCTGCTTATTTTTAGCATACGATATTGAGGTAAGCAGAAAAAGGAATGTCGAATATCAAAGTGAGACAAAAACGAATTTGAACGAGATGTTATTCTTCCGCGCTCACAATCTTCCCCGCTTTATTGATCTGTAAATGTTGCCACCTACAGAAAGATGCATTGTCAATCAAAATCTGATATATAAAGAGTATGAAGCGAACAGTGGAAGAATGCCGGATATCCGGTGTGTTGACTCTTTATATGCGGAAGATTTCAGGATCTAAATAATTAACGTATGGAAAAAACCATCATAGACTTCAGCGCTCCACATGACCGGGACATCTGGGAGACCATAAACGATGATGTTATGGGGGGATCGTCAGAAAGCGGTGTCTCAATAACAGAACATAGAACGGCAGTGTTTCAGGGTGTCGTTTCTCTTGAGAATAATGGCGGTTTTTCGTCTATGCGCACTCATCCTGGGGAATTTGACCTTTCAGGATATAAGGGTTTAATGATAAGAGTTAAGGGTGACGGCAAAGATTACCGGCTCCGGTTAAGAACGGACAGCGGTCATGAAGGGATTGCCTACCAGGCGCACTTCTCAACTGAAAAGGATAGCTGGATAACCGCACGTTTGCCGTTTGACGCATTCATACCGGTCTTTCGGGGAAGGGTCATTGGAGATGCGCCTGAACTGAATGTCTCCGGGATAGAGAGGATCGGCTTCATGATAGCCGACAAACAGGCAGGCCCCTTCCAGCTGGAGATCGAATGGGCAAAGGCATATGAATAGGCAACTGTCATGAAAGAGAAGGAAGATACCGGAGCGTTAAAACATATCATTACAGAACTGTTTTCCACGCAGAAGCTGGCAGTACTCTCATCTTTCGGTAATGAACAGCCCTATGCCAGTCTCGTTGCTTTTGCAGTGACCGACGGCCTGCGGAATATTATCTTTGCCACCAACCGCGCAACCCGGAAATATGCAAACCTCTTATCAGAACCGAACGTTGCCCTGCTGATCGATAGCCGGTCAAATACAGAGAAGGATTTCTCTTATGCCGTGGCAGTGACCGCTCTCGGGAGGGCTGAAGAGGTCAACGCCCCGGAGAGAGGCCCCCTGCTGGATATCTATCTTGAAAAGCATCCGCAGCTGAAAGCGTTCGTGACATCCCCTTCCTGCGCCCTTTTGAAAGTGAGTATAGGGAAGTACTATGTCGTGAACAGATTTCAGAATGTGAGGGAACTACACATTCAATGAATCTTGCAATTCCTGTGTCGAGCATACATGAAAATGACAGGGCCCGTGTCGGCGGTAAGGCATATGCACTCGGGGTTATGAAACAAAAGGGTTTGAACGTGCCCGATGCTATAGCCTTTACTACCGAGGCATATGATACATACGTGACCGCAACAGGACTTCGCACAAAGATAATGATGGAGCTGAACAGAAAAACCTTTGACGATATCCGCTGGGAGGAATTATGGGACATTTCCCTGCGGATAAGGAACATGTTTGTGAATACCCCTCTGCCGGCTGAACTCTACCGGACCATAAAGGAATCTATTCTAAATGTTCTCCCGGGAAAATCCGTTGCAGTGCGCTCTTCAGCACCGCAAGAGGACACGGAGGGATCATCCTTTGCAGGTCTGCATGCCTCATATGTGAATGTCAGCGGCACAGAATCCATAATCGAACATATAAAACTGGTCTGGGCATCATTATGGTCTGACGCATCACTTCTGTACCGGAAGGAACTCGGACTGGATGAGGGTAACAGCTCAATGGCTGTGGTGGTACAGGAACTGATAAGCGGCAATGTATCAGGAATCGGCTTCGGCCAAAACCCGAACGATCCCACGCAATGCGTAATTGAATCCGTATACGGCCTGAACCAGGGCCTTGTGGACGGCACCCTGGAACCCGACCGCTGGATACTGGACCGGACTGATGAAAAGATCATTTCTCATACACCGGCTGTCAGAAGCCATACACTTACTCTTTCCAAAGAAGGAACAACGTTAGCTGCCCTGCCGTCTGAATTGCAGAACAGCCCGCCCCTCTCAAAAGAGAATGTCCTGAGTGTATTCAGGCATGTTATGAAGGCAGAACGTATATTCGGCCTTCCCCAGGATGTTGAATGGACGATAAAGACAGGGGACGTTTATCTGCTGCAGTCAAGGCCGATCACCGCACTTTACAAAGGATCACAGGATGATGAAAGGGGATGGTACCTAAGTCTGAAGAGAAGTTTTGAGAACCTGAAGACCATGCGGGACAAGATCGAGCATGACCTCATACCTGCCCTTCAGAAAGAAACAGAAGATCTGGCAAAGACCGACTTATCGTTATTGTCCGATCATGAGTTAAAAAATGAAGTTAAACAGCGAAAAGATATATTTGAAAAATGGAAAGAGATCTATTGGGACCATTTTATACCCTTTGCCCATGGCATGCGTCTTTTCGGCACTGTCTATAATGACACTGTCCGACCCACAGACCCTTATGAGTTTTTAAGCCTGCTTAGTATCGGTGATATGGTCAGCCTTCAGCGTAATAATATTCTCCGTGAAATGGCTTCATATGTGCATTCAGACAATAAGCTTCATGATGACCTGAAAGCAGGAATTTATACGGACATTCAATTTGGCGGACTGCTGACCCAGCTCATCTCATCACACGGAGACCTCCTCTGCAGATCAGATCAATGCAAAGAAGAAACACCGGACATTGTTAACATGGTCATCGAAATGGCGTCCGTCAACGGGCAAGGCAGGCCCGGCAGAGAAGACCTGTCTGAAATGGAGGAAAGATTCTTTTCACAGTTTGAGGGCCAAAAAAGAGCGGAGGCTGCGGAAATGCTGGATATTGGACGAGTAAGCTACAGCATGCGGGACAATGACAATATTTATATGGGAAGACTGAAGGCCCGGGTCCTGGCTGCAGAAGATGAACTGCTTCATCGCTCGGCAACGGGTACAGGCATACCATTTAGTGCAGGACATTTTGATTCCCTCAATTTATCTGTCAGCAAGCCCTCATCAGAAGGAGAACCCGAAGATGTAAAAGCAGATTTCCGGTTACAGTCCCGGCAGATCACAGGTCAGCCTGCAGGGCCCGGGATCGCAACAGGGCCCGCCCGTGTGATAAAAAATGCAGCGGACCTTATGCATTTCAAAAAAGGCGATGTTCTTGTCTGCGATGCGATCGATCCCAATATGACCTTTGTTGTACCCCTTGCCGTTGCCATTGTAGAACGAAGGGGGGGGATGCTGATCCATGGTGCGATCATAGCAAGGGAATACGGACTTCCCTGTGTCACCGGCATATCCGGGGCAACAGACGTAATAATAACAGGAGACCGGGTCACCGTGGACGGTTTTCTCGGGATAGTTATTATTGACAAACATGAAAGGATGAAAGAGAACCATGCCATATCAACCGATTGAAAACTACGCAATGATCGGCGACATGCATACGGTCGCTCTTGTGGGGATAAACGGCTCTATCGACTGGCTGTGCATACCCCATTTTGATTCACCAAGCGTGTTTGGAGCGGTTCTTGATGATAAAAAGGGCGGACGTTTCCGCATCGCTCCCGTAGATGACAACGTAACATACAAACAGTTCTACTGGCCTGATACGAATGTTTTGATAACAAGATTTCTCGCCCCGCATGGAGCAGCCGAACTCACTGACTTTATGCCGGTAGATACATCTCCTTCTGTACATAATCACCAGTTGATACGGCGGGTTGCCGCGGTAAGGGGATCGATCGAATTTGAAATGGAATGCAGCCCTGCCTTTGACTATGCTCGCGGCTCACACACAAGCACTATTGAAGAAGGCGGAGCAACATTTGAGTCCCGGAACCTTACCCTCGGATTAACAGCTCATACCCCTCTTGAGAAAGACAATGACGGGGTGATCTCCCGGTTTACCCTGCAGGAAGGGGAAGTCGCTGTATTTGTTCTGCGTGAGGTTCTGCCCGGTACAGGATGCGGTGTCTGTATGTTCGAAGAAGAGGCTGAAGGGATGTTCCGTCACACCGTTGATTACTGGCGGCGATGGCTCTCCCGGTGTAAGTACAAGGGACGATGGAGAGAGATCGTCTATCGTTCGGCGCTTGCCCTTAAACTCCTTACATTTGCTCCAACCGGCGCGATAGTTGCGGCACCTACCACCAGCATCCCGGAAGGGATAGGAGGAGAGCGTAACTGGGACTACCGTTTCACATGGATCAGGGATTCCGCTTTCACTATCTATGCTTTCATACGGCTTGGATTTACCGAAGAGGCAGAGCGTTTCATGCATTTTCTGACAAATATAACCAGACAGAATAAAGGAAACGATCCTCCGCTTCAGATCATGTACGGGATCGACGGCCGTTCTGAACTTAAAGAAGAGTTCCTCGACCATCTTGAAGGCTATATGGCCTCGAAGCCCGTACGCACAGGTAATGCCGCGTACAGTCAGCTTCAGCTTGATGTGTACGGAGAGTTGATGGACGCGGCCTACCTCTTCAATAAACACGGAGAACCTGTCTCCTACGATATATGGCTTTCCCTGAGAAAACTGGTTGACTGGGTTTGCGAAAACTGGCAGCGCAAGGATGCAGGGATATGGGAGGTGCGCGGAAGAGAAGAACACTATGTATATTCAAAGCTGATGTGCTGGGTAGCCATTGACCGAGGGCTCAGACTGGCGGACAAACGGTCTTTTCCCGCAGATCGTGAACGATGGCTGAAGACGCGGGACAGTATCTACGAAGAGATAATGGCAAAAGGATGGAATGGATCACGGGAGGCTTTCGTACAGTACTTCGGCAGTGATACCCTTGATGCCGCCAACCTAATCATGCCTCTTGTCTTTTTCCTTTCCCCGACCGATCCGAGGATGATCAAAACACTTGAAGCTGTTTTGATGTCACCTGAAAAGGGAGGTCTCGTGTCAAACAATCTCGTATACCGTTACAATATACAGGAGACAGCAGACGGACTGTCCGGTGAAGAGGGGACTTTCAATATCTGCACTTTCTGGCTTGTTGAGGCGCTTACAAGAGCGGGACATTTCAACAAGGAACTGCTTGATGAAGCCCGCCTCATGTTCGAACGCATGCTCGGGTTTGCAAATCATGTTGGATTATATGCCGAAGAGACGGGCCACAGCGGAGAGGCCCTCGGGAATTTCCCGCAGGCCTTCACACACCTGGCGTTAATAAGTGCGGCCTTCAATCTTGACCGTGCCCTCGGGACCGGGTCATAGCAGCAGGTAACAGTCCATCTGATAGTTATGCAAATAACTCCTTTAATACGATCAGTGTCCTGACGGGCGGGTGGTCGGACGAATCTTTTGAAAAATACGAATA
>CBFDEG010000129.1:0-7313 GCA_965603765.1 uncultured bacterium
CCCTACTTCCGGCCTTTTAATTTTTTAATGCGCTCAAGCACGACCTTCGTTGAAGTGCCTCCGTAAGAATTCCTTCTGTCAACAGAAGAATCCAGCGTAATATAACCTGTTATGTCGCTCTCAATTATATCAGAGAACTTTTTCAATTCATCAAGGGTAAGTTCTGTTAATACCATTGCCTTATTAATACAGTACTTGACTATCCTGCCGGTGACCCCGTGGGCCTCCCTGAAAGGCATGCCCTTATTCACAAGATACTCTGCGATATCAGTGGCCGTCAGAAATCCGGCATCGGTCGCGTTCTTTATCCTGTCCTTCCTGAAATTCGCCTTAGGCATCATCTTTGCCAGAACAAAAAGGCAGGACTTCACTGTATCAACAGTATCGAACAGGGGTTCCTTGTCCTCCTGCATGTCCCTGTTATAAGCAAGGGGCAGGCCCTTCATTATAGTAAGCAATGACATGAGATTGCCGTAGACCCTTCCTGTCCTTCCCCGTGTGAGTTCTAATATATCAGGGTTCTTTTTCTGGGGCATGATGCTTGAGCCGGTCGTGAAGGCATCAGGCAGGTCAATGAAGCCGAACTCTTCACTGTTCCACAAAATGACCTCTTCCGAAAACCTCGAAAGGTGAGACATCAGTATGCTCGATGCAGAAATGAATTCTATAGCAAAGTCCCTGTCAGCAACAGTATCAATACTGTTTTCGGACACAGCCGGAAACTTTAAAAGCCTTGCAACATACTTCCTGTCAATGGGCAGTGTCGTTCCTGCAAGCGCGGCAGCGCCGAGCGGAAGCACATTCACCCTCTTGAGGCAGTCCTCATACCGTGCCCTGTCACGTTCAAGCATCTCATAATACGCAAGCATATGATGGGAAAGCAGAACAGGCTGCGCCCTCTGGAGATGCGTATAACCGGGCATCACAATATCTATATGCTTTTCAGCCAGCTTAACAAATACCTTCTGGAGCGCTTTTATCAGTTTGATGATCTCACTGATCTCCTCACGCAGGTAAAGCCTGATATCAAGCGCCACCTGGTCATTACGGCTCCGGCCGCTGTGCAGCTTGCCGCCGACCTCTCCGATCCTCATGGTAAGGGCATGTTCAATGTTCATATGAACATCTTCAAGGCTTTCGCTGAACTTGAATTTGCCTGCCTGGATTTCAGCCTTTATCTCGTTCAGACCCTTAATTATCGCATCCGCCTCTTTTTTGAGGACGATCTTCTGTTTTGCAAGCATTGTCACGTGGGCAATACTGCCCTCTATATCATGTTTCCAGAGACGTGCGTCAAATGATACGGACTCTGTAAAGCCCTCTACAATGCTGTCTGTACTGTCTTCAAACCTTCCGGCCCATAGTTTTTTCATGAAAATAAGAATAAAACTTAAGACCGCGAGTAGTCAAGTTATATAATGAATAACAAATACTCAATCGTGGTACAATGAGCCATGCAGAATATCAAACAGTGCCCGGACTGTGAAACAGAGTATTTTGCGCATATAGAAAAATGTGCTGACTGCGGAACCGCCCTTGTACACCCTGAAGAACTCAATAAGATACTTGAGGAAAAACAGCGCATTCAGGACACCCTGCTCGAAACCCCTGTTGTGGTCAGAGAAGGTGAACTGGAATGGATGGAGGAGCTTTCCAATGTGCTTATCAACTCCGGCATCCCGGCTGCTGTGCATGCTGACACCGGCTGCAGCAAAGGATGCTGCGGTAATACATGTAATCTGATTGTGGCATCAAAAAACAGAGAAAAGGCAGTGGAACGCATTGACGAATACTACATGGAACTCCACCCCGAAATACGCGCTTCAAACGAACTGGCTGACCAGGGGAAATGCCCCGCATGCGCCAGCCCGGTATCTGCCAATGCGACGGAGTGC
This sequence comes from uncultured bacterium, assembly GCA_965603765.1. GTDB lineage: Bacteria > Nitrospirota > Thermodesulfovibrionia > UBA6902 > UBA6902 > CBFDEG01. The sequence goes on from CBFDEG010000129.1 coordinate 1,896, forward strand.
CCTGATTGCGGTCTGATCCTGGTTATTGTTGAGGAATGAGCCTGAATAAGCAGGTATTTATATTTCTACTTCTTTGCTTTTCGTAGATTTATCAGGGCGTTCAAAGTAAAACATATCAAATTTTTCCTGGTCCTTAGTATCCCACTTTTCCTTCCCGTTCTCATCTATGCTGCAGTATACATAATGAACGAATTTAAGGTCCTCAAACTGAAAAAGGGTAGCGCAGGGATATTCCTCAGTGCATTGATCACACTTTACGGTTATAGCTGATGCAGGAATGGCATATGCTATTGCTAAGGAAATTATAAGAGTAACAATTACTGTCTTATAGAACGATCTCATTTTCTATTACCCTCTTAAAAGAAGTAAATCATATTGATATCTCTGAATATATGATTTAAATCATAAAAAAGCAGCAGATCGTTCATTATTATTGCCACAGATATCCAGAACCAGGATCATTCAAATTCAGGATGTGTCCGGCAAACCATCTCGACCTCAAAAATTGCCAGTTATGATCAAGCTATTTTTTTCTTAAAACTGCTGGGATAATAATGATTATCATTCCTCACCTTTCTGCCCTCCTCATAAATATGCGCAGTCCAGTAATCCGCCCAATAGAGCAGGAGTGTAAGCGGTTCTTCTTTGTGAGCGACGATTTTGTTGTCATTAATATACTGCCCGTCATGATATGCGATTGCTTGAGATTCTGCGCTTGAGAGCGGAAGGTATTTGGTTGCAAGATAAAGGCTCCTGAGCGCAAGGCCCATAGGGACAACATCAGGATTGATCCTGTATCGTATCCCTTTTTTCACCTCCCACTCATTATCGTTAGGCAGATAGAGCGGCGCACCCGGCATTCCAACCTTGCCTATGTCATGGAACAGTCCGACCATCACACAGCTTTCCTCGGTAAGGCTGGGCGCAAACTCATGCCTGAACCTCAGAAGGCTCTGCGCTACGCCCACACTGTGTTTGAGCAGCCCGCCCTCTTCGCTTAAATGAAACCTTGTGCTTGCAGGACTTGTAAGCCAGCTCGTCTCCCTTTCGAGCATCTCAATAAAATCATCGAACGGTTTCTTTCTTTCAACTACCCTTGCCTTTAAATTCTCATACATCTTCATAGTATCCATATCAAATACATCCTCCTTTTAATTGTTTATGTATCTAATATATCAACCACGACTGCCAGCGTTGTGGCAGTTTGGTTTGAAGCGGGTATGCGGGACAGCAGGGAAGTTCGGAAGTAACAGATAAAAACAAAAAAATAGCTGATCAAATCATTTGCGATCTTACGCGCTTTCAGGTCAGAGCTGTTTGATTTTTTCCAGCACCTTAACCATCCCGAGCGTATCGAGCTTACAGTACTCAAGAAGGTCTTTTCTTATCTGCTTGACCTGTTCGAGGTCTTTTATGAGGTGCAGGCCGGAGTAGACGTACATGGCCTCACCGCCTCCGCTTACGGCCATGCCTTTATAGCTCAGGTCAGGCACAAGCGCGGGCAAAACGGATTTTATAGAGTAACTGCCCTTCATCTCTTTTGTGTAGTAATACCGTCTTTTGAACGGGACCATCAGGTCGAACATGTTTTCATGTATCTTCATCAGGTCTTTTTCATATTGAGGGAACTGTTTCGAGAGCTGCCTCAAGATCATCTGTTCATACGAACTGTTATATGAGATAACACAGGCATTGTCCGGAATACTTTTAATAAGCTCTTTAATAAGGTCTTCGCGCGGATCTGTGCCGGCTTCTGCAAGAAACTCATAATGCTCAAGCTCTGCATTCTCCTTCTCCAACACATGGAGGGAATACTGAAATGGTATGGCCTGGTACGGCCGGGTGCCGTCAAAGAGCGGGACCGGGGGCATGAAGGTCTCAAAGTCGAGAAAGTAGTAGGGATAATATAACGTATCCAGAAACTTGCTGATCTCTTCCTTCTTGATCGTTTCCTGACCATTCACCACAGCCTCAACCTGCATCTTCTGCTTGACATTGAGATCATCCGTGTTGAGGTCAGATAAATTAATTATCCCGTTATTGTAATACTCGAACTTGTCAATTCCCCTCTCTCTTAGATCAAAGACCGTATTCGCCGGAATATGCTGCCAGCAGTGCTCCATGAAATCACAGTTATAAGGAGATGTGCAGTAAGGGCCGATATTTATATCAGGGCATCCGCCTTGAAGCATTGTCCTTATATCCTCCAGATTCTTCTTAATGAATGGCTGTTTTTCCTCTACCTGCTCTGTAAGGTCATGAATAGCAAAAAGCTCATGGATGTTTATGTCCCCGTTTTTGACATATTTATTGTTCAGACAGACCACCGAGGTCTTTGACAGAGGAACCCCGCTGCCTGTCACCACGTAATACTGGATTGATACATCATTGAGATAGACCTCCTTCACACCTGTGGATGCCTTGACCTCATACATCTCCCATCCATGTTCACCCTTATGCAGGATATCGACCATGACCATAACATTGTCATACTGAAAGGTTGCTTCATATATTGTCTTTTTGCCCATGCATATGTGGTCCTGCGTCTGCTTTATCTTTTCCGAAAAGGTCGAGCCCTCGAACTTGATCTCCTCCCCTCCGGGGAAAAGCCCCTGCGCATAGATACCGACATCTGTGCCCATGTCAAAGACAGCCTGCTGAAACTTGTCAGGCGGGATACGGAGGTCAGGTTTGTTCTTATAAAGCCAGAGCGCCTTATGGCATTGAAGGGCCTTTATGAATTGTGATTTAGAAAGAAATATTTTCATTATTTATCAATGTGTTATATCATACCTTCTCAAGTGCCTGTTTAAGTTCTGATCTTACCATATCCTTGAGCTTTTTGGGCTTCACTATCTCCACATGCGGTATCCAGCGGTATATCCAGTGCTTCATATCCTCAAGGCCTTTCACCTTAAAGGTTACCTCGATCCCACCGTTCTTCAGCTCTTTTTCGGTCTGGCTCTGGTGCCACTTTTTCCTGATTATATACGGCTTGCATTCAGCATCAAATCTTAATTTAACCTCAACCATCTCACCGTCAAGCCATACACCGAAAGATGAAGAAAGCTCTTCTTCAGGGGAGATATTTCTGGGCGGAAAATTCTCATCAATCACCTTCAGAGACTGTATCCTGTCAAGCGCGAATGTCCTCATGTCATTTCTAAGATGACAGTATGCCCTTAATGTCCAGAACCCGTCAGGGAAGAATATATAGTAAGGGTCAAGCTTCCGCTTTGTCGCCTGGTCTGAATAAAGCGCCATGTACGTTATCTCAATCCTTTTAAAAGAAGTGATCGCCTCATAGATAGTGCCGAGATGTCCCTTGACCGGGGATGAGAGCTTCTGAGGCTTCAATATAATATGCCCCGGCAGATTGCCCGGCTTTAACGAAAGCTTCTCCTCAAGGCTTGTAAGGCTGTCCTCCATGCCTGTCCCGATATTCTTAAGCGCGCCTTTTGCGAGAGCAAAGGCAAGACTCTCCTCTGGCGTTGTCGTGGTCTTTTTCAGGCTGTACCCTTCGACAAAACAGTAGGTTTCCCTCTTTTTATCATAATGAAGCGGAAACCCCGCGACCTGCAGTGTCTGAAGGTAACGGTGAACTGTACGTTCGCTCATCTCAAGCTCATCCATAAGGGAATGGACAGTGACCTTTTCATTACGGTCAAGCTTGTTAAGGACCAGCATCAGAGAATCGAATTTATATGACATGGTATTACTATAATATACCCTACTGCCATATGTCTGGCAGTAGGGGCAGACACAGGGGTCTGCCCCTACTTGCATTCTACGCTCTGAATTCTTATGATTACATGATGAAGGTCGTTGGTATCGGACAATGTGCGATTGATAATCTCTTTATTATTGATTCATTCCCAATTCCTGATACAAAAAAAGAGGTACTGGAATGGACAATAGCAGGCGGGGGGCCTGTTGCGACCGCACTGGTGGGCCTTGCACGGCTCGGGGTTGAATGCGATTTTCACGGGATCACAGGTGATGACGAAGGGGGTGACCAGATCAGGGAATCCCTCATTTGTGAAAATGTAAATATCGAAGGACTCATTAAAAGACCGGGCGCTGTTTCACAGGTCGCGTTCATTGCTGTCGAAAAAGAGAGCGGCAAGCGGACGATATTCTGGAAGCGCCCTGCTGCCGACCCATTAACATCTCATGAACTTCCTGACAATTTCCTTGACGGGGCTGATTTCCTGCATATTGACGGGCTCATGCATGAGGCGTCCATTCATGCAGTGAAAAAGGCTCGCAAAAAAAATATCCCGGTTATGCTCGACGCAGGCAGGATGCGTAAAGGTATGACGGAGCTTATCCATATGTGCGACTATGTAGTTGGATCAGAGGAATTCGCAAAAGAATTCTCCGGAAATACAAACGGGTTTGAACCTGAAAAAGTAATTAAGCAGATGGCAAAATTCGGCGCAAAGGCAGTCACGATCACGCTTGGAGAAAAAGGCAGTATCACTCTTTCAGACAATAAAATATTCACCACCCCGGCATTCACGGTGAATGTTGTGGACACAACCGGCGCGGGGGATGTTTTCCACGGGGGCTATATTTACGGGCTATTGCAGGAACGGGACATAAAAGAAACCGTCAGATTCGCATCAGCATTCGCGGCCCTTAAATGCAGAAAACTTGGCGGAAGGGCCGGGATACCTGTGTTAAAAGAGACTATGGATTTCTTAAATGAAACAAAGTGAGAGGTTATGGGTCATGGAAAAACCCCTCACCTCTTACCCCTTACCTTTTTTTATATAGAATAGTAATATATTAATTAATAACTCTATCCAAAGGGGATATCATAACAATGTATTTCTTACCCATATCTTTAGCTATCTTTTTAATATTTATTTTATTGACCCCATTTCTCATTTTCATACTCCCCGCGGTCGCTTTTGCAAAGCTCGGACTGAGCCCTATGGCAGGGATGGCCTTCTTTTTCTTCTGCCTTGCAGGGAGCTTGATAAACATCCCGATATACAGAAAAGATCTTGGATATTATGCGAAGGTTGATGATATGACCATTGTATTAAACAAATTCATGGGCACAAATGTCCCGCAGATGCAGCAGAAGGTAGTTGCGCTCAATCTGGGCGGTGCAGTGCTTCCCGGACTGTTATCTCTATATCTGCTCTCAAGTGTTACTACAGACGCTGTTATACTCTCAACCATCGTCACAACTTCCTGCGCCTACTATCTGAGCAAACCCGTACAGGGTGTCGGCATAGTCATACCCGCCTTTATCCCCCCGATCATCGCCGCGCTCGCAGCACTGATGTTCGCGGAAAAAGGGCATGCCCCTGCTGTAGCGTACATATCCGGAGTAATGGGAACATTGATAGGCGCGGACCTGCTGCGACTGCATCAACTGAACAAATATCATCTCAACTTTCTGAG
>CBFDEG010000130.1:0-7255 GCA_965603765.1 uncultured bacterium
CTCAGCAGTGCTGACAGTGTTGTTTTTCCGACTCCGCCTTTTCCTGTTATAGCTATTTTCATGGTTTAAATGTAAACATAATAATAGTGTTTATAAATTAATATATTATGTGAATATTGTAATCTAGAAATCTCTAAAACTCAACTCTCTTTTATTATGAGTAACCAAGAAATGTTAAAGATTTGGCCATTTTCATTCGAGTAGTATATATAAAGGCGGCCAATTAATACTGATGAAACTTAACACAAGATCCCGGGAATTCAATCTCTGCAGATATTTCACTCTGTTCAGTATCTCCATAATAGTGCCCCTTACTATTATTCTGAGTTACTTTGTCTTCTGGAACCAGAAACATATCTTTATTGATTATTCAATTGAATCGATTGAAAATTTCGCGCACCAGTTTAATTACCGGATATATGATTATTTTGAATTCGGATTTGATAAGACGAGCGGGCTTGCGATAGAAAAGGGAAGCCCACAGTATAGAAAGCTAGATATGTTTGTGACTAGTTACATTGAGGGCTCAGGAGAGATAATATGGATGCGAATATTTAACAGGACCGGAAAGGTCATATATTCGAGCCGCCATAAAAAGGCGGAGGCTGTCAGCCGTGACTACCTGGATATTGTTTTAAGAGGAGAAACATATTCAAGGTTTACCCCTGTTAATAAAGGTATCGTTGGAGCTGAAATAGAGAAGACAGAACTCATTGAGGTTTTTATGCCGTTATACAGTAATGTTAATTCAGCGGACCCCGGTAATATAATCGGTATTCTCGAAATTCATCAGAAGGCCCCGCCCCTTTATTATCTGATGAAGGGGCACTTTTATAAAATACCTCTTATGCTTGTCTTTGCCATGGGTACCCTGTTTTTCAGTCTCCAGGTAGTCATACGAAAGGCCGACGGTATCATCAGAAAAAAGACAGAACAAGTCGACAATTACAACAAGGAGCTTGAGGAGGCCCAGCAGGTAATAAAAACTTCTATTGAAGAGGTCATTGAGCACGAAAGTTTCCGCGTCAGATATGAAAGCAGTTGCCTTGCAAAATGCTGGGAACTGAAAAACTGCGACAAGGTCGACTGCCCTGCTTACAGAACTGATGACCTGAGGTGCTGGCAGACAGCCGGAACATTCTGCAGCGGTGAGGTGGAAGGGGTTTTTGCCACCAAATACGGTGACTGTAAAAAATGTGATGTATATAAACAGGCGTTCACGGACAGGATAAATACAATTGGTGAAAGTTTTAATAATATGATGACCCTGCTTGAGAACAAGCATTCAGAAATTCATGATCTTTACGAAAAGATGAATGTACTTATAGATATTGATGCACTGACACAGATAGGCAACCGGAGGAGCTTTCAGAAACGTATAGGAAATATGCATCTTATCTCTTTGAGATATGATCATCCGTACAGTGTCATCATGTTTGATGTTGATGACTTTAAATTATACAATGATACTTACGGCCACCAGAAGGGCGATTATGTTCTCATTTCCATTGCAAATGCCATGAAGTCCTTTCTCCGGAAATCTGATGAGGTCTTCCGGTGGGGCGGTGAAGAGTTTGTTGTGATATTACCGGAACAGAGCGTTTCAGATGCCATAATAGTAGCGGAACACCTCAGGGACGCAGTTCAAAAACTGGCCATTGAACATTCTGAAAGCGCTGCAAAGGTCGTTACCATAAGCTGTGGTGTAAGCTCTAACCATGGGAATGTCCTTACGTGGGAGTCTGTGCTTAAAAATGCGGACGATGCCCTTTACAGGTCAAAGGTGTTCGGCAAGAACACCGTATGTTTATATTCAGATTCAGACAAGACCGCTTAAGGAACAGATCTATCCTTATCGGATATTTGATAAAAGTATTTCACGCATAAGGTCGACCGGAGGTTTTACCCCTGTCCAGAGTTCAAATGCAAGAACACCCTGCCAGAGCAGCATTCCCGAGCCGTTAATGATTGTTGCCCCTTTTTTCTCAGCCTCGTGAAGGAGCCGTGTCTTTTTGTAGACAAGGTCGCAGACCACTTTTTCAGATGTAATAAGTGCGGGATCAACAGGGGAGGGGTCATCAGGTTTCATGCCGAGCGGTGTGGCATTGATAATTATATCGGAACGTCCTGCATCTTCAGACTTATCTAATATGAAAACATTGCTGCGTAATTCACTCAGGTCTTTCACAAGGTTTTCGGCTTTTTCCCTGTCCAGGTCATAAAGTGAAAGCCTTGATGCCTTTTCGCTCAGATAGTAACTGACTGCCCTGCATGCGCCGCCTGTGCCGATAATTGTGATGTCCTTACCGTCTATTGATATCCCTGCTTCAGCAAGTGAGCTGATAAAGCCCCTTCCGTCTGTGTTGTAGCCTGTCAGGACACCGTCAAGGTTTGTAATGGTATTTACAGCTCCAATGAACGCGGCTTCCTTGTCAACTTTATCAAGCAGCGGCAGTACATGTTCCTTGTGAGGTACGGTTACATTGACTCCGAGCAGGTTCAGGCTTCTTATTGACTGAACTGCATAAGGCAGTTCATCCGGCGCCACTTTGAACGGGACGTAACAGTTGTTCATTTCCAGTTTTTTGAATGCGGAATTATGCATGAGCGGAGAAAGTGTATGTTCTATCGGATATCCGAAGATACCTATTATTCTAGTCTTTCCGTTTACATTCATCTTTTATACCTTTCAGCAGACCTTCCGGAGTGGATTCAATTACCGTGACATTCATGCCGAGGCTCTCAGCAAGGTCTTTTAATGTTACATTGTCAAGGAACATTTCAGTGCCCTCCCGCAGGGTGACATCAGGCACGAGCAGGCAGTCTGCATTTGTCTTGCCGAGTATGGTCTTAAGAATGTCCTTGCCTGTTAGAAGCCCCGCGACCGTTACGCTCTGGCCGAAGAACCTGTTGTCAACTCTGAATATATCAAGCTCCAGTCCCTCTATTGTCTTTAATCTTTCCGCGAACTCTTCAAGAAAAGGCATGAATGACGAACCGGTAAAGGTGGCGGCCTTTACGGAATGCACTTTCTTTATCATTCGCAGTTTTTTGGCCTGGTGCTGGAATAACGGGACCAGGCCCACGCCGTTCTCTATCTGGGGAAGGTCACCATACTCCTTCAGTGCCGGAAAGGGCAGTCCGGCCTTGATGTAGAATTCATCCGCTATATGCACAACAGGGTCGCCATGCCGTTTTTTGAGTCTGCTCCTGAAGGTCTTGATTGTCTCAATTATTTTAAGTGCATCTTCTTTATCAACCGGTCTGACGCCGGCTTTTTTATTTTTGGTCAGTCCTACAGGGACAACTGCGATAGAGGCAACATAAGGGTAGAATTTCTCAAGGTCCTTAATTGTATTTTTCAGTTCTTCCCCGTCATTCAGTCCGGGACAGACAACTATCTGTGTGTGAAGGCGTATCTTGTGCGCGGTGAGAATATGTATCTCTTCCAGTATATCAGGGGCCTTCGGGTTGCCGAGCATCTTACGTCTCAGTTCATTGTTTGTCGCATGTACTGATATGTAAAGCGGGCCGAGCCTCTGTTCAATTATTCTTTTCCTGTCAGCAGTTGACAGGTTTGTAAGAGTGACATAGTTGCCGTAAAGAAATGACATCCTGCAATCATCATCCTTCAGGTAAAGTGTCTTTCTCATGCCTTTGGGCAGCTGGCTTACAAAACAGAATATGCATTTGTTTCTGCATGTTTTTGTCTTGAACGCTTTCAGCTCAATACCCAGCGGGGTGCCTTCTTCATTGTCTATCTTTATGTTTTTGAGCTTGTCTCCGCGCTTGATCTTAAGGCTGTGGATGCAGTCATGCGAGTGGAACATGTAATCAATAACATCCCTTACGGGCGTGTTGTTTATGCTCTGGATAATATCGCCTTTTTTAAGGTCTTTTTCGTCGGCTATGCTTCCCTCTGATATATAATTAATTGTTACGCTCATATTATTCCTGTTTGTTCTTAATTTTCATGGTTGGCCATTTTCAGGCCTTTTGATACATAATCTATGCCGGCTATCGCTGTCACTACTGCTACGAAATAGTAGGATGGGACAGGGACTGCAAATGCATTGCTTACATTGTATGAAAGCAGCACTATGCCGATTAGTATAAACTGTAATGCGCTGGCGACCTTGCCGAATATGCTCGGTTCAACTTTCAGGTTATGTGTTACAAAGTAAAGTATGATGCTGCCGGTTACAACAATAATGTCTTTGCTTATAACAATAATTGTGAGCCACTTCGGTATCAGGCCGTAGTTACTCATAAGGATGTATGAGGTTATCAGGAAGAACTTGTCAGCCACAGGATCGAGTATTGTGCCGAAGTATGTGATCTGCTTTGTGATCCTTGCTATAAGGCCGTCAAGTATATCTGTTATTGACGCGGCAATGAAAAGTATCAATGCGTATTGGTATTCATTGTATATGATCGCCGAGGCAAAGAACGGCAATAGCAGTATTCTTGTGAGTGTTAATAAATTTGGAATATTTCCAATCATATGAAGCTTCCTGTTGAGAGGTTCCTGTATAGTGAAAAAAGGGGCCCCTGTCCATATTGAGCAGGGGCCTCAGCTTAATTTATTTTAGAATACGCCTTTTACCTTACCTGTCGCTGTGTCGACATCGATGCGTTTGAATGCCGGATTTGAGCTTGTTCCCGGCATGAGACTGATTGCTCCTGCAACCGGAACGATAAATCCTGCCCCTCCGTAGGTAAGCACTTCTCTGATCTTGAGCTTCCATCCTGTCGGCACGCCCTTGAGAGCAGGGTTGTCGGAAAGTGAAAGATGGGTCTTGACCATGCAGAGTCCCAATTTTGAAAGCTCGGGGTCTTTCTGTATCCTGTCAAGAGCAGCGTTGGCTTCTGCCGAGTATTCAACACCGTCAGCGCCGTACACCTCTGTTGCGATAAGTTCGATACGTTCTTTAACCGGCTGGTCAAGTTCATACAGGAATTTGAATTCGGTCTTTTCTTCACAGGCTTCCATAACAACCTTTGCGAATTCGATCGCGCCGTCACCGCCCTGTTCCCAGTGCCTTGAGAGTGCGACCTTTGCTCCTGCGGCTTCTGCGAGTTCACGTACCTTTGCGATCTCAGCGTCAGTATCCGTGTAAAATGCATTGATGCAGACAACCGGGCTGATACCCGCCTTTCTGACATTCTTAATATGATGGATGAGGTTTGCACAGCCCTTTGCCACCCACTCAACATTTTCGCTGTTGTATTCCTCAGGCATTGCTTTGCCCGGTACCGGGACAGGCGCGCCGCCGTGGCACTTGAGCGCCCTGATCGTGGCAACAACAACAGCGCAGTCAGGGACGAGTCCGCTGTTACGGCACTTGAGGTTCCAGAACTTCTCGAAACCTATGTCCGCTCCGAAGCCTGATTCAGTTACATGATAGTCCGAGAGCTTCAGGCCGATCTGGTCGGCTATGATCGAACTCTGGCCGATAGCGATGTTCGCGAACGGGCCTGCATGAACGATAACCGGCTGTCCTTCGAGTGTCTGCATAAGGCTCGGGTTCATTGCTTCTACCATCCATGCGGTCATCGCGCCTGCTACCTCGAGGTCCTCTGTTGTTACCGGTTTGCCCTTCTTGGTGTACCCTACGACTATTTTACCCATGCGATCACGCATGTCCTTAAGGTCTGTTGCAACTGACAGGATGGCCATTACCTCTGATGAAACAGCAATGCCGAATTTCGATTTCATCATGAAACCGTCTTTATTGCCGTTGACTCCGTCAATTCCGATTATGATATTTCTGAGCGACTGGCAGCAATAATCTATGACCCAGCCCATTTCAACCTTGGTAGGGTCGATGTCTATCCTCTTCATCTTGCTGAGGCGCTCAAGCTGTTCGTCCGTGTAATTACGCTCGTGCTGCATCCTTGAGGTCAGAGCGACCATTGCAAGGTTGTGAGCGTTCATGATCGCATTGATATCTCCAGTGAAACCGAGTGAGAAGGGTGTGAGCGGAATGCACTGCGCAAGTCCGCCGCCTGCTGCCGAACCCTTGATGTTCATTGTGGGTCCGCCGGAAGGCTGCCTGACTGCGGCGCTTACTTTTTTGCCGAGTTTGCCGAGGCCCTGTACAAGGCCCATGGATGAAGTTGATTTGCCTTCGCCCAGCGGTGTCGGTGTGATAGCTGTAACATCTATGTATTTACCGTTTGGTTTGTCCTTAAGGCGCTCCAGGACCTTTTTGTAATCGATCTTTCCGATGAAATGTCCCTGCGGCAGTAATTCATCTTTTGTAAGTCCCAGTCTTTCACCGACCTCATAGATCGACGCCATATCTTTTTCTGCGTCCTCTGCAATTTCCCAGTCAGCGTGTTTTGTTGGATCCAGTGGCATGTTAAGGCCTCCTTATATATTTGACTATTATCAATGATATAAATAGTCCGTTAGAATCTTGTCCATTGCCTTTGATTATCGTGGATTGTGCTTATCACATCGGCATTGTGGAAGTCTAAAAATTTAGCACAGAGACATGATTGCTGTCAAACATAATCTGCCAATATTTGAATAAATAATATTAATTTATGATTGCAGCGTAATTGTCATTCTGAACGCAGCGCAGTGCAGTGCAGTGAAGAATCTGTCGTTTGACATGCCCGAGATCATTCGCTCCACTCAGAATGACAGAGAAGATCGCAGGATGACATAAAAAGCTAATGAAAAAAACCTTTGGAAATGTAAGAATATTTATGAGTTATAATGGCAATGCCTTAATATTAAACTAATATAGGATGAGAATATGGACTGGCACCTTGTAAAAATAGACAAATGCATTAATAAGCTCGGCACTTCCCTGAACGGTCTTTCCTCTGCTGAGGCTGGGAAAAGGCTGGTTCAGCACGGCCCGAATGAACTGAGAGAGACAGCCGGAAAAACGCTCTTCATGATGTTCCTCGACCAGTTCAAGGACTTCATGATAGTTGTGCTTATTGCCGCTGCAGTTGTCTCGGGTGTTATCGGGGAGCTTGCGGACACCATTGCCATCATCGTAATAATCATTCTCAATGCGGTCATCGGCTTTGTCCAGGAATACAGGGCGGAAAAGGCGATGAAGGCGCTCAAGCAGATGGCGGCCCCGAGCGCTGTTGTGCTGAGGGACGGAAAAATGGAGAACATTGATGCCGCACTTCTTGTCCCGGGTGATATGGTCATTCTTGAGGCCGGACGTATTGTTCCTGCTGACATACGCCTTACAGAGGCGGCGCAGCTTAAGGCTGAGGAGGCCGC
>CBFDEG010000131.1:0-7084 GCA_965603765.1 uncultured bacterium
AACTTTGGGCAAGGCCGGTTCAAGCCTTTATGTCAGCGCGTTCTTTGTTATCTCGTTGAGTATCGTGGGTTATGCTCTTTTGATGGATGCGCTGGCGTCTAAAAAAGACCCGGATGCAGGGCCGTCTGAAAAACTTCTTAACCTTTCCAAAAAATTTCAGATCAAACCAATGATCGACTTTCCGGTTGCCGGTGTTCAGGTCTCTCTCGTAGTCCTTCTGGTAGTCGGCTTTTTCGTAGGCTACATGGCAGGAACTATCGGGGTAGGCGGTTTCATAGGTGTGCCTGCGATGATCTATGTCTTTGGTGTGCCGACTGTTGTTGCGGCAGGCACCGAGCTTTTCCTTGCAATGTTCATGGGCGCATGGGGAGCATTTAACTACGGGCTTCAGGGATATGTTGATCTGAGACTGGTCCTCCTGCTTTATGGAGGTTCACTGGTAGGCATATATTTTGGGGCGATCGGGACAAAATTAGTAAAAGAACTTTATATCCGTATGGTAACAGCAATCCTTATCCTGCTTTGCGTGATTTCCAGGGCATTTGCTATCCCTGAATATCTTCAGGAACTCAAGCTTGTGAGCTTCAGCGCAAACAGTGCGGCAATGTTCGAGTTTGGCAGTAAGCTGTTCCTTTTTGTAAGTGGTATCGTCGCGACTTTCCTGATCATATACTGGACATTCAAAGCTAAGAAGGCCCGGGACGCAAAGGGCGGTTAACAGGGCAGTTGTATGTAATCCCCCGGCCTGCAGGGTTTAGGCTTTTTTTAAGACAGCCGCAGGCCGGAAAATGGGGGCGGGTTCCCCGCGTTTACCTTGCTTAATAATCAATACATTAATGCAAGAGTTATATTGTGGTCGAGTGATCTTGGCATTATTTTTGATGAGACCGACCCTGTGGTGAGATTTTTTTACTTGCAGGGCAACTTCTTTCCAGGCCTTTTCTTTTGATGTCTCCTGAAGCTCTTCCGTGATAAATTGTTTTTGAGGGAAAATGGAAGAAGATATTAAGATTCAAATGCATCATGAATTTAACAGGGCGTTGCGTGTGTCTGCGGCAACTATCGCATTTTTATTTATCTGTGCAGCAATAGTTGAATGGACAAAGAGCATCTGTTCAGCATCTCATTGTTTTACTGATTATGAATGGATCCAGGGGCTGAGGAACTTTCTTTACATTATGGCAATGTTCAATATTCTGCTTGCCAGGTATGTAATTATGCAGATCTATTCAGCTGCCGGCCATATTGATGACAGGGCCATCATAAGGCGGCTGAGCAGGGCGGATATTGCATCAATGCTTATCTCCGGCCTTCCCTGTATCTACGGGCTTTCTTTATTTATGATCGCCGGTGATCATGTTGATTTTTACCTTCTGTTCGGCCTTTCAATAATCTATATCGCTATATTTTTCCCCAGAACAAAAAAATGGACAACTATTCTTGAAGAAAATCTCGAGCCTGAACCGGTGCTCAATGACACCCGGTAGGGCTTTTTTTATATTAAATTTCTAAATAGAAAAGGAGGAGTAAAGAAATGCATTTTTATTTGCCTATCGCATTGACAAGCGTTAACCTGCTGTTGATCGTGGGGCTGGGTTTGCTGGTTGGTCTGCTTTCAGGACTTTTTGGCGTTGGTGGAGGTTTCTTGATGACGCCGCTTCTGATAATGATAGGTATACCGCCGACGGTGGCAGCTGCTTCTGATTCACTTCAGATAGTGGGCGCATCCACTTCAGGAACCTTTGCACACTGGAAACTCGGCAATGTAGATGTAAAAATGGGTATATGCCTTTTAATCGGAGGGTTTGTCGGAGGTCTTGGAGGCGTTCAGCTTATAAAGGTCCTCAGGATGATGGGTAATGCTGATTTTGTTATCAAGGTAACATATGTTTTGATGCTTGGAATTGTCGGTTCATACATGTTCGTTGAAAGCTTGAACGCACTTAAAAAGTCCAAGAACGGCGGGCAGGATAAGCCTAAAGAGGCTGTATCTGCTCCGAAAAAGGATTCTTCTTTTGTAAAGCTTCTTGGAAGCCTTCCGCTTCAGACCAGGTTTGAAAAATCAGGTGTCACACATTCTGCTTTACTTGTTATCGTATTAGGGGCGTTTGTTGGAGTCCTTGCTGCTATAATGGGCGTGGGCGGCGGATTCCTGATGGTGCCTGTAATGGTATACATGCTTAGAATGCCGATGCATGTGGTTGTTGGAACAAGTCTGTTCCAGATCCTTTTTACCTGCATAGAGGTGTCATACCTGCAGTCGTATGTGAACCATACAGTTGATTTCGTACTTGCTGTACTGCTGCTTGCCGGTTCGACCTTCGGCGCGCAGATAGGCACAACGCTCGGGAAAAAACTGCATGGTGATCAGTTGAAGATACTGCTTTCGATAATAGTGCTTGTAGTCACAGTGAAGATAATGGCGGACCTTCTGCTTGAGCCATCCCTGTTTCTTTCGATGAAGGGAGGACACTAATGAAGATCCTTAACAGATTTATAGTATGTTTTGCATCAGTATGTCTTCTTGTAATGCTCTTTTCAGTAAATGCATTTTCCATTACATCTGAGGTCGTGCCTGATAATATCTCGATAAATTCTTTTTACCATGGCAGTACTGTTGTGGTCAAAGGAGAGGTTGCGGCAGATGAAGATGTAATAATAAAGATAAGCAGTGAGGCCGGAAAGTCTCATCTGAGGATGAAGGGTAAAAGAGGCGGATTGTTGTGGATGAATGTCGGAGAACTTGAATTCAGCCCTGTTTCTGATACGTATCTTGTTTATTCCACCGGTGATATCAATATGCTGAACGCTGATCAGCAGGATGAATATGCCATAGGCTACGGCGCCTTGAAAAGGCTTGTTGAAGTCTCTCCTGTAGAGAATGAAGAGGAGAAAGAGAAGTGGGTAAATGAGTTTATCAGGTTCAAGGAGAATGACAGGATATATGGTCTGCACCCGGGGAGTGTTGATGCAGTTGTAAAGAACGGGAACAAAGAGTACATCATAACCATCGACTGGCCGTACCAGGCAGAGCCTAAGATATATACGGTCAGTGCGTATGGGGTAAAAGACGGGATTGTGAGCAGTCATAAGGATGTTTCACTTACAGTGGAAACAGTTGGGGCCCTGAAGTATATTTCAGACAAGGCTACCAACAGTGCTTCTGCTTACGGTATCATTTCTATCCTTATAGCTATCGCTGCCGGATTCATAGTAAGTGTGATATTCAAAGGCGGCGGCGGAAGCCACTAAGGGTTTTGCCGGTTGTGTTAGAATTATAAAAAAGGGTACAGGTCACTGCTATGCAGTGACCTGTATTTTCCTGAGGTGAACAGTGGTAGAAAATAAATACAGTATGATGGTCATAGATGATGAGCCTATTGTCGGTAAGCGTCTCAAACAGATATTTGAGAAGGCCGGCTATAATGTGGCTATTTTTACCAGCGGTGCGCCGGCTCTGCGTGAGCTTGATGAGAACCCTTACGATATCATTGTTACCGATCTTAAGATGGAGGGGCTTGACGGCATGCAGATACTTGAGGCCGCGAAAGAGAAGAACCCTGCTATCAAGGTCATTATAATTACCGCGTTCGCTGAGATGGAGACCGCAAAAGAGGCGTTCAGAAAAGGTGTTTTTGATTTTATCTCAAAGCCTGTTCAGGTCGATATGCTGAAGCAGGTCATCCTCAGGGCCCTGCAGGAATTGAAAAAATAGATCAGCCTTTCTGTGTTGTTCTTAACATCCTGTCGATACGATCCCATGCAGCATGCTCTTGATAATTAAAACCAGTATGAATATTCTATTTGTAGAATATTTAAATAGCGGCCAGATGTTAAAATATCTGCAAAAGATCTGTGACTTAATATATACATTAAAATATCTGCTTTTTCCGGTGAACATTGAAAAATATTTTAGAGACATTCAGGAAACTTTTTAAAAAGAAGAAACCGTGGTTTGACGCAAAACTGCCGCTTAAGGTTGTCTTTAACCGTTTCCGTCAGGTGCTTGACAGCAATAACCGTTCGCTTGAGATCATGGCGGATATGGGTGACAAGCTTGGCGGCAACTATATTTTTGACATTAACTATATCAGGAAGTCCTACTCTGAACTTGCTGATTCCGTATTTCAGTCCATCTATAATCTGAACACGCTTTCGCAGAACAGGTATCTTTATCTCCATCGCATATATGAAAAGATAAACGACCAGATAGTCAGGATACTTGAAGGCAAGGCCCCGCTGTCTTTGAGGATGCCGGTCATGTCATACAGTGAGATAACCTGGGAGATGACAGAAGAGGTGGGGGGAAAGAACGCAGGGCTTGCTGAAATGGCCAACTACCTCAAGCTCAATGTGCCTGACGGATTTGCGGTTACTGCCAGCGCCTTCAGGGACTTTATGGAGTTTAACCGGATAGAGGATAAGATAAGTGATCTGAAACAGAAATACCGAAAGGCTGCAAAACGCTCGCAGCAGGAAGACATAATGTCGGCAGTAGCCTTTGCTGAGGCCGGTGAACATGAGGTCGCAAAAGAGATGTTGCAGGATGAAGACTACCTCGGAGAGGAATTTTTTGCAGATGTGCAGAACATCTTCCGCAAGGGGAAAATGTCGCCCTATCTCAAGGACAATTTTGAGAATGCCCTGCAGAGTCTGAGGGGGAAACATGGCGACTCCTGCCGTATTGCCGTAAGGAGCAGCGCTGAAAAGGAGGACCTCGAATTTTCTTTTGCCGGTCAGTTTGAAACAGTGCTGAATGTGCCTGCAAAGATAAAGGAAGTTGAAAAGGCATATAAAGAGGTCCTTGCCAGTCTGTACTCACACGGGGCAATGGCATACAAAGAACTGATAATGCCGAAGGACAGGCCGATGATGACGATGAGCGTCGGGTGCATCATCATGGTGGATGCCATGGCCAGCGGGGTCATGTATTCCTCCGACCCGAATGACCTGGACAAGGACGTTGTGATTATCAGCGCCAACTGGGGGCTGGGAAAGACAGTAGTGGACGGTTATGTCGAGGCAGACCACTATGTTGTCGGCAAAGGAGAGACATTTGAGGTCCTCGAGAAAAAGATCGGGAAAAAACATATGGCCGCGGTCTCACTCGATATTGCCGGGGTCGGGGATGTCAGCGTGCCTGATGAAAAACAGCGGCAGCAATGCCTGAGTGATGAACAGATAACAGAGCTCGCACACCAGGCCGCGCTTATTGAGAATTACATGAAAAAGCCGCAGGACATAGAATGGGCCATTAATAATAAGGGGAATATATTCATGCTCCAGACCAGACCCCTCAGGGTTTCCGGCGGAGCCGTAGTAGAAGTAAGGGACATTACGACCAGTCTTGAAAAATATCCGGTCATCATGGAAAACCAGGGCAAGATAGCAAGGCGGGGGATAGGCAGCGGAAGGGTGTTTGTCCTTGAACGCAATGAAGACCTCAAGAACTTTACATCCGGTTCGGTGCTTGTCGCAAAACATGACTCTTCCCATTTCATAAAAATAATGCCGAAGGCTTCCGCGATCATTACCGACATCGGGACCCCGACAAGCCATATGTCTAACATTGCAAGGGAATTTCAGGTGCCTACAATAGTCAATACCGGCAACGGCACAAGCATGCTCAAACACGGGGATGAAATTACGGTCGACGCGGAAGATAACAGGATATATGCGGGGATAGTCAGGGAGCTCCTCAGATACAGGGTGTCAAAGGATTTTATCCTCAAGGAAAGTGATGAGTTCAAGCTTCTCAAAAAGACATTGAGATATGTAACTCCGCTGAATCTGATAGACCCTCTGCTGGAGAATTTTACGCCTGACGGGTGTAAGACATTCCATGATATCATCCGTTTTATTCATGAACGGTCTATCGCGGAACTTGTTGATGTGGAGCGGTATAAAGAGGTGTTGAGAGACAATATTGCCGTAAAACTCGATGTGCCTATTCCGACCGGTATATTTGCAATAGACATCGGCGGCGGAATAAATATAAAAGGCGCCGGCATCAAGGCCGGGTTAGATGACATAAGCTCCATACCGTTCAAGGCTATCATTAAAGGCATGATGCACCCGGGCGTATGGCATTCGGACGCAATATCCATGAAGATAGGTGATTTTATGTCGAGTATGCTCAAGATGCCTGATGTTTCGAACATGAGCTATCTGGGGGAAAATGTGGCGGTCGTGTCACGTGAATATGCAAACCTGAGCCTCAGGTTCGGGTACCACTTCAATATGATGGACTGCTACTGCAGTGAAAATGTCAGGGACAACCATGTCTATTTCAGGTTTGTGGGAGGGGCAACTGACATCTCAAAGAGGTCAAGGCGCGCTGAACTGCTTGGCGCCATTTTGAAGGAATATAACATGAGGACTAATATTAAGGGTGACCTTATTATTGCCCGCACTGACAATATAACACGTTCTGAGATGGAAGAGCTGCTGGATTATCTGGGCAGGCTTATCGCTTATTCACGTCAGCTTGATGCCCTTCTGGATGATGACATTACCGTTGATAAATATGTTAAAAATTTCCTCTCGGAAAATTATTCTTTAGACTAGACGGCCCTGTGGCTTTTTTCTGAGGCAATGGGAAAGCCACATATTAAAGAAAACAATTATATACTGCACGTGACATGTTATGCGGATGACCGGACATGAAGATTGAGAACATAAAAAAAAGATCTGAACTTTTTCTGAAGAAGCTGGCCGCTGTTTTCAACTACGGGGGCAGGGATAAAGGCCCTGACCTGCTGATACCCAATGAAAATTATCTGAAGCTCAAAAATAGATATTACAGTTATAAGAATCTTCTCCTTAAGAACAATGAGCTGCTGGACGCACTTTCAGAGCTTAATGAAGGGCTTGACTCCGGGACCATGTCGATACCGGTGTTCAGGTCATATCTGGCCCGCATTTTCAACACAGCTTTTAAATTCATCCAGAGCCTTAATGACATGTCGGACAGCCGTTACATGTACCTCTATGATGTCCTTGAGCGTATCAGGAAAGAGGCTGAAAAGCTTCTTGATGCGCGGCCGCAGGAACATGCGGAAGGTTTCGTGGTGCCTGTTGAAAA
>CBFDEG010000132.1:0-7035 GCA_965603765.1 uncultured bacterium
TCTTCGCAGTAGTCTTTTTCTTAGCGACTGTTTTCTTTGCGGTAGTCTTTTTCTTCGCTACAGTTTTCTTTGCAGTAGTCTTCTTCTTGGCTGTAGTCTTTTTCTTTGCTACAGTTTTCTTTGCAGTAGTCTTCTTTTTGGCTGTAGTCTTTTTCTTTGCTACAGTTTTCTTCGCGGTAGTCTTCTTCTTTGCAGCTGTTTTCTTTTTGGCGACCATTTAGGTTCACCCCCTTTCGTTTCCTTTTATAAAGGATTATATTTACAAACGACCTAACAAAATTATTTTTTTGGATGCTGTTAATTTCTTTAAGCTTTTATCTCCATCCTTCTTTTTAGTTTTATATTCCTGATGCGTCATAACTTTATACTTTATTTCTCTACCGAATCTTTTCTCGACATCTTCGATGGTTTTCTTAATATTTTTTTTATCACTTATGATAAATAAATTTAATGATGGAAGGTTTGTATCATTAACATAAGGCCCGTATATGAAAGCTGCTTTAGCATCAGATGCTTGTAAAACTGATTTGAGTGCGCCTGGAAGTCCGAGTGACTTGGCTATCAAGCCCTTTAATTCCGGGAACAGAGGAGAGTTCTTGTTAACGTTGAAGTATTTGAGATTGCCTTCCCGTTCAGTCTGTACAAGATTCATTTCGAGTAATTTGTCGAGTTCTCTTTTAACGCCGGAAGGATTTTTATTTGTTAGGCGGGCAATCTCTCTGACATAAAACTTTTCTTCCGGATTATTAAAAAGCAGAGACATTATGTCGGCTCTTATACCTGATGTAAAAAGTTTATCTAACATATATGCATATAATGTATAAAACAAAAATGCACTTGTCAAGTGAAAAATACAAAAATGGAACATAAAGATACATTTTGTGAACAAGCGAATTTAATTTAGAATTATGAATTATGAATTATGAGACAGGATTTAAGACAAATTATGAATTATGAATTATGAATTAAGAGACAAAATTAAAGGCAAATTAAGAATGAAGAATTATGAAATACGGTCAACGAATAACGATCGATAAATTGTTGAACTCAATGTTCGTTCTTGTGATATAATTTGCCTATGAGAGAGGCAATGTTCTATGAGAAGCTTGATGAACGGAAGGTCAGGTGTTCTCTCTGTTCGCATCGCTGTACGATCGTAGATAAGAAGCGAGGTATATGCGGTGCGAGAGAGAACAGGGACGGTGTCCTCTACAGCCTCGTCTACGGCAGGCTTATTTCAATGAACATCGACCCCATTGAAAAGAAACCACTGTTTCATTTCTATCCTGCCTCAACTTCATTTTCAGTTTCGACTGTGGGCTGTAATTTCAGGTGCATGCATTGCCAGAACTACGATATATCGCAGTATCCAAAAGAGCATGAGAATATCCCTGGCGATACTGTTACTCCGGAGCAGGTGGTTGATGCCGCTGAAAAGGCAGGGTGTAAAAGTATTTCGTATACATATACAGAGCCGACCATCTTTTACGAGTTCGCCTATGACTGTGCCCGTCTTGCGCACGATAGAGGTATTAAGAATATATTTGTCAGTAATGGATATACAACTCCCGAAGCCGCTAAAAAGATAATCCCGTTTCTTGACGCTAATAACATAGACCTGAAGGGTGACAATGATTTTTATAAAAAAGTGTGCGGCGCAAAGCTTCAGCCTGTTCTTGATACTATTAAACTTATGAAAGAGCAGGGTGTATGGGTGGAAGTTACAACATTGATAATTCCTTCGTATAATGATTCAGATGCGGTTCTCAATGATATTGTGGATTTCATCATCTCAGTTGACCCTGCAATCCCCTGGCATGTATCGCAGTTCTATCCTACATATAAACTCATGGACGTACCGAGGACTCCTGTTGAGACATTGAGGCGCGCGAGGGACATCGGACTTAACAAAGGTCTGAAATATGTATATACCGGAAATGTCCCGGGCGAAGGCGGGGAGAACACATACTGCCCTGAATGCAAAGAGCTCATTATCGAAAGATACGGCTACAGCACACAGAGTAAGATCAAAGAAGGCAGATGCTTTAAATGCTCGGCGGAGATCGAAGGGGTCTGGTGATGTATGGTGTTATTTTTTGAGCATCGGCTCAAGCACCGCAATCCTGTTCCGGGCGTGTCTGCCTAATTCCGTATTCGGAGCAACTGCCAGCTGATTTCTGTAGGCGATGACGGCGTTCTCTATCTCACCGGTGTTATCAAAGCAAATACCTAGTATCCCATGCACCTCCGGATGTTTCGGAGCGGCCTGCGCGAAGGTTGCCAGGTAGGGTTCAGCTTTATTATATTGTCGCAGTTTATAGTAGCTTTCTCCCATGACCAGATATGAAGGCGCGTGTCCCGGAAATAATTTCAGACTGTTTGTCATCTGCTGTATTGCGCGGTCGTATTTTTTATTAAAATAATTTACGAGCCCCATTCCGTATATTGCCGGCTGATAATCCGTTTCAATGGAGAGGGCCTTCTGATAATTTGTTTCAGCCCCGGTATGGTCATCCTTCTGGAGACTGATCAGTCCCTTGAGGTTGTAGAATGCAGGCTGTTCGCTGTTAAGGGTTATTGCTTCATTCAGGAGCTGCTCTGCTTCTTTGTACTGTTTTTGCTGATAATACATTTCCGCTTTATCATATTTGTGGTAGACAGTGTTCGCTTCTCTTATATTTTTAGTTGCAGTCATAAAGCGGTCTTTGAACTTTCCATCCTCCTTGATCGTATAAGGCGGAAGCTCGTCTATCATGTCCTGTATCTCATCGAGTCTGACTTCTTTCCTCGGATGTGTTGACAGGAGGTTGCTGACGAGGGTGTCTTTGCCTTTTTGCTTGCCCAGACGTTTAAGGTAATTGTCTACTGACTGCTCAAGGACCATATGGGCTGATTTTGCCTCGTTGGGGTCATAGCCGTGCATTGAGATGTATCTTGCCCCGAGCCTGTCCGACTGTATCTCCTGCCCCCT
Source organism: uncultured bacterium (assembly GCA_965603765.1). Taxonomy (GTDB): domain Bacteria; phylum Nitrospirota; class Thermodesulfovibrionia; order UBA6902; family UBA6902; genus CBFDEG01. The sequence continues at coordinate 2,972 of CBFDEG010000132.1, forward strand.
GTCGTATTTAAGGAGCATCAGACTGCTCCCGATCGCTCCGGCTGCAAGTAACGCATCTCCTCCCTTTTTCCCTTCAAGCGCCGCAGCGCCTACGACCAGCCCTATCTGCTGGAGCTGCATGCGTGAAAGACGCTGGGCCGTGTGCCTTGCCATTACATGGCCTATTTCATGGCCCATGACAGCGGCAAACTGAGCTTCATTCTCCATATCGCATAAAAGTCCCCGTGTGATGGCCACATATCCGGGAAGTGCGAACGCGTTAGGCAGTGATGTGTTCTGGATATAAAAACTTACAGGCAGGTGGGGCCTTTCGGAGGTCTGCCAGAGCTGCTTTACGATATTGCCGAGATATGCTTCAAGTTCAGGGTCCTTATACCGGCCCCCGAATTCCCACTTCAACGAAGGCGCGGACTCCTGCCCGATCTTAAGTTCCTGTTGTTCGCTAACAAGCATCAGTTCGCTCCTTCCGGTAACAGGATTTACTGCGCAGGAAGGCAGGAAGAACAGGAGCAGCAATATTATGTATTTTATATTAAGTAATAATTTCATTTGATATGTAACCATTTTATCTTATTGCGTGTTTCTCTTCAATATATTTTTACCTTAATAATCTTCTGTACTGTTAAAGTATTGTTCTTTCGGGGTCGATTAAATTATCGAGGGTATATTGTTAAAAATTCTATTTTACAAGCGGTTAGATAGTGATAATCCGGGACGTTCAGTGTTTGTTTAAGTTTCAGGTAGAAATCTATATAATAATGTATCTTTGTATAGATTAATGATGGATCGAATGGTCAGGTAATGGAAGAGAAAAAAAATAAAATCCTGCTTATAGAGGACTCAGGCCTTGGCTGTCACGCTTTAAAGGCGCTTTCTAAAGAGAGCAAGGAATATGACTATATTACGGCCCGGTCTGTTGCCGAGGCTATTGACCTTGCTTCTGTTGAAAAAATAGATGTTATTGTCACTGACTATATACTTGGCGACGGCAACGCATTTGATGTGTTCAATATTGATTCCGAAATACCTGTAATTGTTACTGCAGGAGAGGGGGATGTTGAGGTGGCTGTCAAAGCTATGAAGGCGGGGGCTTATGACTATATTATAAAGGACCGCGAACTCAGCTATCTGAAGGTGCTTCCCGTGACTATCAGGAATGCCTTGAAACACAAGGAGGCGGAGGACAGGCTGAGGCTTCTTGAGTCAGCGGTCATAAATGCCAATGATGCGATAATAATTCTTGAAGCGGAACCCGGAGAGATGCTTGGAAGGCGTATCCTTTATGTTAATGAGGCCTTCAACAAGATGACAGGTTACACATATGAAGAGGCGACCAGCAAGACCCTTCGTATGCTGAGGGGCCCAAGGACCAGTCTGTCCGCCCTTAACAGGATGCGTATCGCGCTGGAGCAGGAAAGGCCTGTAAGGGTGGAGCTTATCAACTACCGGAAGGACGGTACTGAATTCTGGGTGGAGTGCAACATTGTTCCTTTTCCCGATGAAAAGGGAGGTTTCAGGCATTGGGTCTCCGTGCAGAGGGACATTACAGGCCGCAAGAGGGCCGAAGAAGAGAGAGAAATGCTGCTTAAGAAGATAGAGTCCGTCAATGCGGACCTTACGGAGCTTAATAGTGAGCTTGAGACCATCGGCGCTGAAAGGACCATGAGCCTTATGGCGCTGACAGTGGCTGACAGGGTGAGGAACCCTGCCGCTGTAATAGGCGGCAGATGCAGGAGGATACTCGAAAAAGAAGATGTGACAGAAACTCTCAGGGAGAGCCTGCAGTATGTTATCGAAGCAGCTGATAAACTCGATAAGATAGTCAGGGACTTTGAGCAATTGCTGAAAAGCAGGCAGTCCATGTTCAGGCGCGAAGACATTAACAGGATAGTGGAGAGTGTTGTTAATGTTATAGAGAAAGAGGCTGTTTATAAAGGTGTGGAGCTTGCGGTCAGCATGTCAAATGAGTCCCTGAAGATAAATATGCAGAAAGACCTTCTGAGGGTCGCTATTTTCCATATAATGAAGAATGCTATTGAGGCCACATCAAAAGGCGGAACGATCAGGGTTGAAACATTAAAAGAAAGGGAGAACGCGGTGCTTGTTGTTTCGGATACAGGGTACGGCATTCCTGAAGATGATGTTGAAGAGGTTTTCAGGCCGTTCTTCAGCACAAAAGAGAAAGGTTTTGGAATGGGACTGCCCCTTGTAAAACAGATCATCTCAGAGCATCTTGGGGAGTTGATAGTTCAGAGCAAGGCAGAAAGGGGCACGAGTTTTAAACTCCTGTTCCCGTTACGGTGGAAAGAAGAGAGGCTGGGTGACAATTGATATCGGCCTTCCAATCTGCTATAATTTTTAGGTTGTTACCTTAATTTATAATGAAAATACATATTAAAAACATTCTGCTCATTCTGGCCTGTGTATTATTGACACCAGTCTTCGCATCTGCAGTTGACAGAAGGGTACCTGCACCGGCTGTTGTTGAGCCCGGGGCCGCACCAGGAAATATGCAGGTCAGTCCGCCCGGTCTTCCTGCCAATGTCCCTTCTTCAGTGACCCCGGATAAGATCAAGGAGTTCCTTTCCAGGCCCAAAGAGGAAAATTATATAATCCTGAACTTTGACAATGCCGACATCAAGGACGTTATTAATACTGTCAGCACAATAACAAACGAGAATTTTATTTTGAGTCCGGGGCTTGATGCCAGGATAACTATCCACTCAGCAAAGAAGATACCTGTGAGCGAGGTCCTCACCATATTTGAGTCTGTGCTTGAGGTGAACGGTATGGCCCTTGTCAGGTCAGGCAGGTTCTATAAGATCGTATCCGCCAGCGCCGCTAAACAGAAACCTCTTGATGTTATGAAGAGCAGGGATGCTGACTCGGTAAATGATATAGACAGGCCGATCACCCAGATCGTACAGGTAAACTATGTGCCTGTTACCGAGATAAGTACAGTACTCACCCCGATGCTTTCACCAACTGGAAGCATTATTCCCAATCCGAGGAACAACCTTCTTATTATTAATGACCTTTCATCAAGTATCGTGAGACTCTTGAAGATATTGAAAGAGATAGATGTTGACGCGTTCAAGAATACCAGGATGTCTTTTTTCAAGCCGAGATACTCGGATGTCGTGACACTTTCGAATGAACTTACCGAGGTGCTGGGCGCCCTGAACCTTTCGAAAGAAGGTATTGCGCTTGTGCCTATTGAGAGGATAAACAGCCTTGTTATCTTCTCTGCCAGCCCGACACTTTTGAAGACCATGGAGGGCTGGATCAGGAAACTTGATGAAGAGGTCATGACAGGTCAGAATATTTTTGTATATCCTGTACAGAATGTAAAGGCGGACACCATTGCTACGATACTGAATTCGCTTTATAACAGTGACAGCGGAACGCAGGTTAAATCCACTAAAAATAATAATACACAGAAAAGGGGCACAGCCAGAACCATTTCTTCACGCAGTAACGCTGTAAAACAGCAGGCTGGCAGGGTCGAGATCATGACCTTTGAACCGACCAACTCACTTGTAATTCTTTCGCCTCCCGGTATATACAGGGAAATGGTATCAATGATAAAGAAGATAGATATATACCCGAGGGAAGTTTTAATTGAAGCCGTAATTGCCGAGGTTGATGTTTCGGAGTCAGCAAAGTTCGGTATACAGTGGGCAAACCTTAATAAGATTAATATTGGCGGTAACGAATATAAGACCCTTTTGCGGGGCAAGTTCGGCGACACGGCGGCGTTACCTGTAACACCTCCTTCTTTCGATTCTGTGACTGATGGAGGCCTTTCCTTTGTCATGTTCAGGGCTGATGATCTTGTGGCAATGGTAAACGCGCTTGCCAGTGAATCAAAGATGAACATACTCTCAAGCCCGAGACTCCTTGTGAGGGACCAGGAAGAGGCGAGTATCGAGGTGGGTTCGGAAATTCCGACAGCATCAAGCACCACATCGACCACCACAGCAGATACACTTACACAGAACATCGAGTACAGAACCGTCGGTATAAAGCTAAAGATCAAGCCGACCATCAGTGAAGAAAAAACT
>CBFDEG010000133.1:0-7030 GCA_965603765.1 uncultured bacterium
AGAAAACATGGAAAACAGTTACGGTAATCCCTCAAGTATTTATCGTGAGGGAAATGCATCGCATATTTCAGTTGAAACAGCCCGTCGGAGCGTGGCACAACTGATCAACTCAACTGCCCGCAGAATTGTTTTTACAGGAGGCGGTTCAGAAGCGAACAACCTGGCTTTAAAGGGTATCGCATTATCAGGGTTAAAGAGCAAAAATCACATTATCACTTCAGCTATTGAGCATCCTTCCATATTATCAACTGCTGAATGGTTAAAGAAATTCGGGTTCAAGATAACATATCTAAGAGTAAATAAATACGGGGCAGTAAACCCTGATGATCTGGCATCTGCGATTAGTGACAACACATGTCTGGTTAGTATAATGACTGCAAGCAATGAAACAGGCGTTATCCAGCCTGTTTCATTGCTTGCAGATATCACCCGCAGACATGGCGTATTATTTCATAGCGATGCAACACAGGCAGCCGGAAAGATCCCGTTAGATGTTGAAGATCTTGGAGTTGATATGCTTACCATATCAGGCCATAAACTTCATGGCCCCAAAGGAGTTGGTGCCTTATATATACGCAGGGGCATTGAGCTGGCCCCTCTTATTCATGGCGGCGGACAGGAAGGCGGGCTGAGATCAGGAACCGAAAATACTGCGGGAATAACAGGACTTGGAAAAGCTGCCGAGCTTGCGGTCCAGTATCTGCCGGAAATGAACAGGGTCAGCAACCTGCGCAACCTGCTCGAAAAAAGTATTCTGGAATTGTATCCTGAAGCCAGGGTCAACGGCCATAATGCCGGCAGACTCCCGAACACATTGAATATCTGTCTTCCTGGATTGCGGGGAGAATCAATTGTCATGGCAATGGACCGGAAAGGGGTCGCCTTTTCATCAGGCTCTGCCTGCAGGGCCGGTTCGCCTAAACCCTCTCACGCACTGCTTGCAATGGGTCTATCAGAAGAAGACGCTCACTGTTCTGTCCGTTTCTCTCTGGGCCGTCAAAATTCAGCAGATGAAATAAACAGGGCCATGAGTATGCTTAAAGAGACGATCAGGAATTCAGCCGAAATCGTAAGGTTCGTTCCATGCCGCTAATAAGTTATTGAAAGGATATACAATGAACTCTATCAAGACATTCAAGCAGGAACGCATTGAAATTCGCAACCACATGGCCGTTCATTATCGCGATGAGATATCCAAAGATATACTTAATGGTCTGTCCGCAGCTCAAAAATCCATACCAAGTAAATATTTTTACGATACATGCGGGTCTGAACTTTTTGAAGAAATATGCGCTTTGCCCGAATACTATCAAACCAGAACAGAATTATCCATACTGCATCATGCTGCAAAAGATATTATGTGTTCCTTTACAAGAGGCGACCTTGTAGAACTGGGGTCAGGTGCTAACTGGAAGATAAGAACGCTTTTGGATGCCGCTGAAAATCACTCTTGTTTACGATATGTACCGGTGGATGTATGCGAGACCGCTATTGTCAACGCTTCAGGAGAACTGCTCAAGATATATCCTGACCTTGAGGTGCTCGGTATAGTTGCCGATTTCACTGTACACCTCAACAGCATCCCTGCAGACCGGCCCAGGATCATCTGCTTCCTCGGAAGTACCATAGGTAATCTGGGAAACAACGCACGAAATAATTTCCTTGACCTTGTTGCCGGATCTATGAATTCCAGCGACAGACTTCTTATCGGTTTTGACATGATGAAATCTAAAAAGACCCTTGAGATGGCGTATAATGATCCGGGCGGAATAACATCAAAGTTCAATAAAAACGTCCTGCATGTTTTAAACCGTGAGCTGAAAGCCGATTTTGATCCGTCTCATTTTGAGCATATCGCATTTTTCAATGCAGAGAAGAAACGTGTGGAAATGCATCTCCAGGCAAAGCAGAAACTTCAGGTTAAAATAGACGGCCTGAGGATTACTGTGGAACTGAATAAAAATGAAACCATTCATACCGAGGTATGTAATAAATTCAGCAAAGCAGATATTGAAAAGATGGCCGATGATGCGGGCCTGTACATAGATCGATGGTTCTTTGATCCCAGAAAATGGTTTTCCCTTACAGAGCTCAGGGTGAAACCAGCGCAGTAAACTCGGACCTGAACTTGTTTATCATTGCTGAGATCGGCATTGTGAATGCATGTCCGAACGCGCATATTGTAGAGCCCTTTATGGTCCCGCAGAGATCAAGGACCTTATCAATGTCCCCTCTTTTCCCCCTTCCTGCCACCAGCTCATCTATAAGGAACTTTATCATGGCAGTACCCTCACGGCATGGCGTGCACTGCCCGCATGACTCATGCGCAAAGAATGAAGCGGTCTTTTGGGCAACACGGGGGATGGATGTGGTTTCATCCATCACAATGATCCCGCCTGAGCCGAGCATTGAACCGACCTCTGCAAGCGGATCGTAATCCATTGCGATGTCTGTTTCATCCGCCGTAAGTATCGGCGTTGAAAGTCCGCCCGGGATCACGGCCTTGAGTTTCCTGTTGCCTTTAATACCTCCGGCTGTCTCGTATATCAACTCCCTTAGGTTTGTACCCATGGGATATTCATACAGTCCGGGCCTGTTAACATGACCGCTGATACTGAAAAGCTTGGTGCCGCCGCGTTTGAACTTCCCTAGTGACCTGAAAGCATACGGACCTTTATCAAGGATATACGGGATGCAGGCAAGGGTTGTGACATTGTGTATCACCGTGGGTTTTCCATAAAGGCCTGACAGGGCCGGAAACGGAGGTCTGAGTCTGGGTCGTCCGGGCTTGCCTTCAAGGGATTCTATAAGCGCCGTCTCTTCACCGCAGACATAAGAGCCTGCCCCTCTGAACACATCTATCGAAAAAGAATGACCGCTAGCCATGATGTTTTCACCAAGACAGTTGTTCTCTTCTGCCTCTTCAATTGCCTTGAGAAGTATCATTGCTATCCAGTCATACTCACCGCGTATGTATATAAATCCTTTTTGAGCACCGATGGCATACGCTGTTATGACCATGCCTTCTATCAAAAGATGAGGGTCAAACTCCATAACCTACCGGTCCTTGAATGTGCCGGGCTCACCTTCGTCAGCATTGCAGACAAGATATATCTGCTGCGTTCTGTCCTTCGGCAGGAACTTCCATTTCATGGCAGCCGGAAAGCCGCCGCCGCCCCTGCCCCGGAGCTGTGACTGTTCAACAGTCGCCACTATTTTTTCAGGAGACATCGAAAGGGCGTTCTTCATCACACGATAACCACCGCGTTTTGTGTAGACCTCAAAACGATGCGAATCCGGGACATCAATGTTCTTAAGCAGTATTTCGTTCATCTCTGATTATTGATTCGACTATCTCATCAAACCTTTCTTTTGTGACATTTTCATAACGAACTGCGTTTATCTCTATTACAGGCGCATAGGCGCAGGCAGCAAGGCACTCAACTGCGGTGAGGCTGAAAAGCCCTCCGGCGGTAATTTCACCGTCCCTGATTCCAAGGCTGTCCGTAATATGTTCAAGAAGATGCGTGTCATCAAGGAGCGAGCAGACAACATTATTGCATATCTGAATATTATATTTACCCTTCGGCTTAAGATCTAATAATGAATAAAAACTTGCGGCACTGAATATCTTTGCAGGCGATACCCCTAATATTGCGGCAAGCATATTCATATCATCATCAGAAATATGACCATGCTCTTTCTGCATCAATGTAAGCACCGGCAAAATAGCGGACTCCCTTTGTGGAAACCTCTTTATTAATCTGTTGATTATCTGCCTTATCTCTTCAGTCATTATTTAAACCTTATAAACGGTTGATCTTCTCCACCCGTACCGCGCATGCCTTATATTCTGCAGTTCCTGCAACAGGGTCAAATGCGTCATTCGTTAATACATTTGCACATGCCTCATGAAAATGAAATGTCATAAAACAGACTCCGGGAAGCACTCTTTCCGTTACCGATGCCTTTACCCGTACCCTGCCTCTGCGCGATACAGCCATAATATTGTCTCCATCATTAATGCCCGCTTTTTTTGCATCTTCTGGATGTATCTCGATCATCTCTTCAGGGCATGTTTCATTGAAACCTGCGGAACGCCTTGTCTGTGTTCCGGTATGATAGTGCCAGAGCTTTCTTCCTGTTGTAAGTGTTAATGGATATTCATCATCCGGGACCTCTGCCGGCGGTTTCCATTGCGCCGGATGGAACTCCGCCCTACCCTTCGGGAATGCTCCGTTCTTATAAAGGTATTGCGTTCCCGGATGTTCTTCATCAGGGCATGGCCACTGCAGGCCTTCATCCTCTATCCTGTCATATGTGATACCGTTCATCGAAGGAGTTAATCCCCTTATCTCCTCCCATATGTCTTCAGGTCTGGAGTAGTCCATATCGTACCCCATTCTTTTTGCAATTTCGCTCACTATCCACCCGTCATCCCTGGCCTGGCCGGGAGCATCTACCGCCTTTCGTACACGCTGGACACGCCTTTCGGTATTTGTGAACGTCCCATCTTTTTCAGCAAAACATACAGCAGGCAAAACCACATGCGCATATTTTGATGTCTCATACGGGAAAATGTCCTGCACAATAAGCAGGTCTATCTTTTCAAGGGCCTCTATAGTATGCGCCTGGTTCGGCTCTGACATAACGACATTTTCACCCACAAGATACAGGGCCTTCACATCACCATTGATTATGCCGTCGAACATGGCGGGAATCTTTGTGCCGTCAGTCTCAGGCAGACTGTCCGTGTTCCAGGCCTTTTGAAACCGTTCCCGGACCAGCGGGTCTGCGGCCTTCTGGTAGCCGGTATAAACATCAGGCAGAACGCCCATGTCACACGCGCCCTGGACATTGTTCTGTCCTCTCAGGGGATTGACCCCGCAGGACTCCTTACCGATATTGCCAAGCAGCATCTGCAGGTTTGCGCAGGTCTTTACATTATCTGTGCCGGTAATATGCTCTGTTATCCCGAGCGTGTAAAAGAGCCCTGCCCTTTCAGCAGTTCCCAGTATCCCTGCAAGCTCCCGTATTTCATCAGGGCTGAGCCCGCAGATCGCGGAAGAATATTCTGGAGTGTATTTACCCACTGTTTCTTTGAGTGATTCAAACCCGCTGCAATGCTCTTTAATAAATTCTTTATCATGCCAGTCATTACGGATGATCTCATGCATCACTGCATTGAGCAATGCTATATCAGAACCGACATTATGCTGAAAATGCCTTGTCGCCCATTTTGTGAGCTCAATTTTCCGCGGGTCAGCCACGATCAGTTTGACGCCGTTCCTTACAGCGCGTTTCATACTGTATGAGATAACAGGATGCGATTCTGTTGTATTTGAGCCTATAACGAATATGACAGGGCAGGCCTCTATCTCCTGTATGGAATTCGTCATGGCCCCTGCACCGAGTGTTGCGGCCAGACCGGCCACAGTAGGAGCGTGTCAGGTACGCGCGCAGTGGTCAACGTTATTGGTGCCGATCACTGCGCGCATGAATTTCATCATCAGGTAATTATCTTCATTGGTCGTCCGTGCGCATCCGATCCCGACAATTGCCCCTGGGCCATCCTTTTCTTTTATCTCGGACAGGCGTTTTGCAGTAAAGTCGAGCGCCTCGTCCCATTCAACCTCAACAAGCTTCCCGTTCTTTCTGATCATCGGTTTTTTCAGTCTGTCCTGCGCGTGTACAAAATCATAGCCAAACCTGCCTTTAATACATAGACTGCCCTGATTAGGCACTTTGGATTCAGCGCCGGTCACCTTTGTAATTTTATTATCCTTTACATGCAGGTCGATCTGGCATCCGACCGCGCAGTAAGGGCATGTGGTCCGGATCTTTCGGGTTTCCCATGTCCGCGCAATCCCGTGAGATTTCTTTTCGGTCAGGGCGCCTGTCGGACAGAGCTGTACACACTCTCCGCACATAACGCATGAAGACCTGCCCATCGGCTTATCAGTATCGCAGACAACTCTCATATCACTGCCTCTGTAACCCATCTCAAGAACATCATTGACAGTTACATCATTACAGGCAGTGATGCACCTGTAGCACTTAATGCATTTGTTCATGTTTTTGATTATCATGGGGCTGGATATATCAACCGGTACATCTTTATGTATTGACGGGTAACCAGATCTTTCAATACCGAGATGATAAGCCGCGTCCTGCAGTTCACAGATGCCGTTTGAGTCACATGACATGCAGTCATGCCTTCCGGACGAAAGGTAAAGCTCAACGATCATTTTTCTGGTATTGATGATATCAGGGGTGTCAGTGCGGATGATCATACCGTTGCGCGCTGGAAGTGAACATGAGACCTGAAGTCCGGGGAGACCTTGTACTTCAACAACGCATATCCTGCACTTGCCGGCCTGTTTTGTTCTGGGGTGATAACAGAGAGAGGGTATATAAATGCCGTTTTCTCTGGCAATATTCAGTATCAGACCGCCGGCCTGAGACTGAATGTCTCTGCCGTCAATATTTATTGTAATTGTACTGCCGGAAAGATCATTATTCTGCATATATATCCTGACCACGCCTGCCTGTTCATAATGACATATGTTTACAAATTTTCAGGATATTTGCAACAGACGAAAGGTCTTTTACAGATCAAATGCTATTTGAACTTTTTAAAATATTTGATCGTTTCCTTAAGCCCCTGTTCAAGCTCTATCTTCGGTTTCCACTTCAGGACCTTTTTGGCAAGCTTGATATCAGGCTGGCGCTGAGTAGGGTCATCAGACGGCAGAGACTTACGGATGATCTCGGATTTAGACTTTGTCAGTCTGATCACTACCTCGGCAAGTTCAAGAATGGTAAATTCATTCGGGTTACCAAGGTTAACAGGCCCGGTAAAATCATCAGGAGTATCCATCAGCCTTAAAAATCCGTCAATCAAGTCATCAACATAACAAAAGCTCCTTGACTGGCTCCCGTCACCATAGACAGTTATCGGTTTACCCTGAAGGGCCTGCATGATAAAGTTGCTCACAACCCTTCCGTCATCAGGGTGCATGTTCGGGCC
>CBFDEG010000134.1:0-7011 GCA_965603765.1 uncultured bacterium
TTGGTTTTAATGTGACCCATCTATTTTCTTGTCTCATATTTCTCATATAGATAACAATTACTATACGAATATTCGCCTTTCCCGGCATTTCAATATTTTTGGGGAATGTAAAAAAATATAACTCCCTGAATCATAAGAAATCACATTAGCCTATTTGTCGTGTTTGCTCTGTAATACCATGATATACGAACTTCGTATTTTCCGGTTGTTTGTTATTTTTACAATCAATTGATCTGAATCTCAGGAATTTTTAAATCCTTCAAGCCCTGTCCCTGATGGAAAAGTATAAACCATTACATGATTGTCGGGCAAGGAAATAAATACATATTACCGATTATAATCTTTGAATATAAAGAAATTTCAAATTGATGGTAGGAGAGAATTATAAGTCCTCCTACCTTTTCCTGCTTATTAATTTCTTATATCACAAATTGATGGTAGGTGAGAAATATGAATATCCATTAACTGAGTTCCAAAATTGCAACTTTCCATCTCAAGTCCTTGCATTTGAAACGACCAGTTCAAAATAAGTTCTCGAACAGCCCGTTTCATCGTGATATTTGAATAGCAGGAAAAACAGGAGAGACAGTAAAAGCAGGAATGAGGTCTGCTATGCCGCACCTTTTTCTTTTTGTACCCTCTCATGCAGCCAAACCTTTATAAGCGCCCCCCTGTCGACCCCGATCTGTTGACGTATCTCATCTATCTCTTTTACAAGCGACTCGGCTATGTCGAGTGAGATGCGTACTTTTTTGCCGGGCCGGGTGACTTTTGCTTTTGACATGTCTATAAGGTCGTGAATGTCTTCGCCTTCATCAAACCTCCTGTCAAATTCCTTTGTGTTCTTAACCATCGGCTTCTTCTTCATATAAAGATGCCTCCTTCTTACTTGAATGTCTTACAGATATGATGCGTATTTTATTCATCCTTATTGTATAAACTGCAGTCCAGAGCACTTTGTTGAATTTGCCAATAAGTATATATCTGTTCTCAACAGGATACGGTGCATGAACTTCAATACGTTTTTCATCATGCCATAATTCTGTTGCTTTTCTGAAATCTATACCATGTTTTTCCATGTTAGTCCGGCTCTTTGCCGGGTCCCACTCAAATAACATACTTAATTATTACATAATTAGCACAGATATGCAACAAATAGATGACTTATTGATTACCCCGCTACAATCAAACAGGGTATCAAATACGGTCATCCCCGAGGTCTGTTGATCGGGAATCCATGGTACGACAAATCTGGATTCCGGCTCAAAAGACTACCGGAATGACAATCGTGGCAAGGCACGGGAAATAATACCCCAATGGATTTAAGAAAGTCAGTCGTTAACATCTTACAAATAAACAGAGAATATCGAATTTCGAAGTGATAAAACACATCTGGTATATCAGCGATATTTCAAGAAAAAACCCGTTTGACTAACCCCCCATCGATAGTTTAAAATCTCTCATGTCTTCCGAGTATATCCCTCTTCATCTCCATACCGAATACAGCCTTCTAGATGGTGCTATCAGGGTAAAGGACCTGATAGAAAAGGCAAAAGAGTTTAATGTACAGGCACTTAGCCTTACTGACCACGGCAATCTGTTCGGTGCTATCGACTTTTATAAAAAGGTCAGTAAAGCTGGTCTTAAACCGATAATCGGCTGTGAAGTATATATTGCCCCTGAAGATCATACAAAGAAGAGCGTTACCCCCGGCAGTGACAAGCACTTTCACCTCATACTTTTATGCAAGGATATAAACGGATACAGAAACCTGACCAGACTCGTCAGTAAGGCATATATTGACGGTTTTTATTATAAACCGAGAATAGACAAGGACCTGCTGAAACAGTACAGCGGCGGACTCATAGGGCTCTCAGCCTGTATGCAGGGTGAGATACCGCGCTATCTTTCGATGGGAATGATCGACAAGGCACGCGAGACCGCACTTCAATATCAGCATATACTGGGAGCGGACAACTTTTACCTTGAAATACAGGCAAATGAAATGCCTGAGCAGGAAGAGCTCAATAAACAGCTCATAGAACTTGCCAAAGACTTACACATCGGCCTCGTTGCAACAAATGACTGTCACTATCTCACAAAGGAAGATGCAAAGGCGCATGAGGTGCTTCTCTGCATACAGACCGGCAAGACACTTAATGATGCCAACAGAATGCGTTTCTCAAAGGACACCTTTTATTTTAAAAGTCCTGATGAGATGAAGGAAGCCTTCAGTCATATACCTGAGGCAATAACTAATACAAGGAAGATCGCTGAGAAATGCAATCTTGATTTTGTATTTAATGAGGACAGACTCCCTGTATATGATGTTCCCGAAGGCACGGAGCTCTTCTCTTATCTTGAAGGACTTTCCCTTTCAGGACTCAACAAGAAACTGAACAATACTATTTCGGAAGAATACATGGCCAGACTCACGCGTGAGCTTGAGATGATAAAGAACATGGGCTTTGCCTCATATTTCCTGATAGTCTGGGACTTTATTAATTATGCAAAAAGCAAAGACATACCGGTAGGACCGGGCAGGGGCTCAGCAGCAGGCAGTCTCGTTGCCTACGGCCTTGATATCACAGATATTGACCCTATCAAGTACGGTCTCCTTTTTGAAAGGTTCCTTAACCCGGAAAGGGTGAGCATGCCTGATATCGATGTCGACTTCTGCATGGACAGACGCGGAGAGGTCATTGATTATGTGACAGAAAAGTACGGCAAAGACCGCGTGGCACAGATCATAACATTCGGAACAATGCAGGCACGGGCCGTTATCAGGGATGTCGGCAGGGCAATGAATATCCCGTATTCGGAGGCTGACAAGGTCGCAAAGCTTGTGCCCAACGTTCCCAAGATAACTCTCGATAACGCCATAAAAATGGAACCCGGCCTTAAAGAGATGTATGACAGCATGCCGGAAATAAAAGAGATGATAAATGTTGCCAAGAGGCTGGAGGGTATTGCAAGACATGCCTCAACACATGCTGCCGGAGTTGTTATATCACCGGACCCATTGACCGACTTTCTCCCTTTGTACAAGGCTCCTAATGATGCAGCCATAGTTACACAGTTCGACATGGACTCTATAAAAGAGCTGGGGCTGCTTAAGTTCGATTTTCTCGGCCTGAAGACACTTACGCTCATAGACAAGGCTGAAAAAATAATAAACAGCACCAGGAAAGCGGAGCAGGGAGAAGCATATACTCCTTTTACAATTCAGGGAGTACAAATTGATGATGAAGATACATATGTCCTTTTAAGCACTGCAAGGACATCAGGGGTTTTCCAGCTCGAAAGCCCGGGCATGAAGGACCTGCTTTCAAGGCTCGAACCTGAGGTCTTTGAAGACCTGATAGCGCTTGTTGCTCTCTACAGACCGGGACCGCTCGGAAGCGGCATGGTGGATGAATACATTGAAGGCAAAAAAGCCAAAAAATCACCTGACAATAAAAAACCGGCCGGCTCGCTCTCAAAACTCAAACTCCCGCAGCTTGATGAGATACTCAAAGAGACAAACGGTATTATCCTTTATCAGGAACAGGTCATGGAAGTGGCGCATAAGCTCGCCGGGTTCTCTCTTGGACAGGCCGATATTTTAAGGAAGGCAATGGGCGGCAAGAATCCGGAAGTAATGGAAAAGATAAAACATACTTTTATAGATGGTTCAAAAACAAACAAGATTTCAGAGAAAAAGTCCGAAACACTGTTCAATCTGATACTCCAGTTTGCACAGTACGGATTCAATAAGTCTCACTCTGCCGCGTATGCCCTTATAGCCTACAGGACAGCATATCTCAAGACGCACTATCCTGTCGAATTCATGGCAGCATCCCTGAGCTCGGACATGGACAATACGGCAAAGGTGGTCAACTTCATAAATGAATGCAAAGAGATGGGGATAACAATGCTCCCGCCGGACATAAACGAGAGCACAAGAGAGTTCAAGGTGTCGGGCAACTCAATACGCTTCGGACTTGAAGCTGTAAAAGGTGTAGGCAGCTCTGCTATTGATTCAATTATAGAGGCCAGGGGCAGCAACTCCTTTGACTCATACTTTGACTTCTGCTCAAGAGCTGATACACGAAGGGTAAATAAGAAGGTCATTGAAAGCCTGATAAAGGCAGGCGCAATGGACTCCCTGGGCAAAAGGGCCCAATTGTGGCATGCTCTGCCGAATATAATGGAATCCGCGATACGGTACCAGAAAGAAAAGAACATTGGACAGGAAAGCATGTTCGAGATACATGAACCATCCCCGCAGCAAATGCCGAATGTTGAGGAATGGCCTGATTCCCACAGACTTATCATGGAAAAAGAGGCCCTTGGTTTTTATATAACAGGACATCCGCTGAATGCGTATAAAGAAAAATTCGATTCATTATCCGTGACATCAACGGCAGACCTGGCAGAGATCACCGAAAAAAAGGACATATTTCTCGGCGGGATAATCCGCTCATGTAAGCGCATCCAGACGAAAAAAGGCGATCAGATGGGCTACCTGTCGGTCGAGGACATATACGGAAATATAGAGGTCGTTCTATTCCCGGACATTTTCAGTGAATGCCAGGACATGATTGCCATTGACTCTACCGTAGTCATAGCCGGGACAACAGACAAAACAGATAAAGGCCTGAAAATAATAGCGAGAAAACTGGCGCCGATAGATGATGATGAAAAAGTGCATGAGTTAAAGACATCTAAACCTGTTCCGAGAAACGGCCGCTTCAACAAATTTCAAAGAGTATCGGAAGAATCTGCTGCACCCTCATTTCCGGAATACAAATCACTTGTACTTACATTGTATAATAGTACCGGGCAGGAAAAACTGCCTGCAATTGAGGAAGTGCTGGGCAAGTATAAAGGTGACTGTCCTGTATACTTAAAGATCATATCAGAAAAAGAATGGGAAACTGTTTTAACTACAGACAGACAGGTCAATCCTTCAAAAGAAATGATGGTCGAAATTAAAAACATACTGGGAGAAGAATCCACAGCATTGAACTAGCTGATTATTTACAAATTATTTATTCGGAGTATACATGCAATATTATCTTGATTTTGAAAAACCGGTCGCAGAACTTGAAAACAAAATAGAAGAACTGAAACGCCTTGCTGACGGCAAGGACATGAATATAACAAGTGAGATAAAAAAACTCGAGAAAAAAGCAAAAGACCTGAGGGCCGGCATTTTTTCAAAAATAACACCATGGCAAAGGACGCTGATAGCACGCCATCCTGACAGGCCGTACACTCTTGACTATATCGACCTGCTTACCGAAGACTTTGTTGAGCTGCACGGTGACAGACGTTTTGCTGACGATTCGTCAATAGTTGCGGGTTTCGCCTCTTTTCAGGGCAGGTCTGTCGCGATCATCGGACACCAGAAAGGGCGGACCACCAAAGCAAGGATCGAGAGGAACTTCGGCCAGCCCCACCCTGAAGGATACAGAAAAGCGTTACGTATCATGAAGCTCGCCGAAAAGTTCGGGATGCCGATACTAACACTTATAGACACCCCCGGCGCCTACCCCGGAATAGGGTCTGAAGAAAGAGGCCAGTCCGGAGCAATAGCAGAGAACCTGCTGGAGATGTTCAGTATCCGGACACCAATTGTGTCGGTGATCATCGGTGAAGGCGGAAGCGGCGGCGCACTGGCGCTTGCTATCGGAGACCGGGTCTTAATGTTTGAACACTCTGTATATTCGGTCATATCTCCAGAGGGATGCGCGGCCATTTTATGGAAGAAGAACAACTCAGAGGTCGGCAAGCCTGAATATGAAAAGGCCTCAAACGCACTAAAACTGACCTCTCATGACCTTGATGATCTTGGGATCATAGACGAGATCATTGATGAACCACTCGGCGGGGCCCACAGAGACCCGGAAAAAGCCGCTGAATCAATACGCGTGGCTCTGAAGCATCACCTTGATGAATTATCAGGGAAATCTCATGAAGACCTTCTGGAAGAAAGATACCGGAAATTCAGGGTTATCGGTTCGCTGAAGGAAAATTAGAGGGATACGCTTTACAGAACCCTGTAGGCCTTCAGCAAATAAGGATCGAACCTCACCATTTTATTTATCCTGGCCTTAAGATCTTTACCTTCTTTAACAGTTTTTATTCCGGGAACAAGGACCTTATTGAATTTCTTCTCTTTTTCAATAAAAGCGAAGATCTTTCCATTCTTCAGCCGGACAATAACTTCATTTGCGTAACGGACATTTTCAAAAGCCGCTATCTGAAGGAAATAATTACTGTCCTCCGCAAAGACCTTATTCTGAACAATTGTATCATACAGTTTATCAGCAAGCTGAACATCAATATCCTGCAGCACTGCATATTCCCTGGACGCAGAATCATTATCTTCAAGCATAAGATATGTGAGTCCCAAATTGTAATATACTTCAGCATACTCAGGCCTTATCCTCAATGCCTCTCTATATTCGTTTATTGCATTATCATACATTCCAAGCTCACTGTAAATAGAACCGAGCTTATAATGCGCATCAATGTTATCCGGATCAGCCTGAATCTCTGCCTTCAACATTTCAACAGGGTCATTAACAGCCTGTTCTGTTGACATGAAAGGAAGTTCTGATCCCTCTTTAACAGCATCAGAAGAAGAGACTATCAGCATTGCCGGGTAAAGGTTATCCGAATCAGCAAGAATCTCTGCCTTCAACATTTCAACAGGATCATTAACAGCCTGTTCTGTTGACATGAATGGAAGTACTGTTTCATCTTTAACAGCATCAGAAGTAGAGACTATCAGCATTGCCGGGTAAAGGTTATCCGGATCAGCCTGAATTTCTGCCTTCAACATTTCAACAGGATCATTAACAGCCTGTTCTATTGACAAGAAAGAAAGTACTGATCCCTCTTTAACAGCATCAGAAGAAGACACTATCAGCATTGCCGGGTACAAGTTATACGGATCAGCCTGAATCTCTGCCTTCAACATTTCAACAGGATCATTAACAGCCTGTTCTATTGACAAGAAAG
>CBFDEG010000135.1:0-6955 GCA_965603765.1 uncultured bacterium
CTTTACTTTCCCGGGCAACGCTGGAAAAGCAGGCTGTCCGGCATCCTTAACGTGATCCTCAACAGCAGGGATGTATATGGTAAATGTGGTCCCAATTCCTTTCCGGGACGAAACATCAATAAGACCGGCGTGATTTTTTATGATCGAGTAGGAGGTTGTAAGGCCGAGTCCTGCCCCCTTCGTCTTGGTCGTAAAATAGGGATTGAAGATCTGCGGTAAATAATCCGCAGGAATCCCACCGCCTGTATCCTCTATCGAGATCGCGACATACTTGCCTTTTTCGAGCAGAGCGGGAACGCCGTCCCCGGGGGCTTCCGTGTCCCGCGCAGAGATCACAATTGTACCTCCTAACGGCATAGCCTGATCTGCATTAAGCGTAATGTTCTGGATGACCTGGCTGAGCTGTCCCTTGTCAGCATAAACCGCCAGGAGAGATCCCCCAATATCAAAGCGGTATGCAGTGCGGGACCCGCTCAATGCAAATTTCACAGCGTTCTTAATAACAGAAGGCAGCTCAATCAGTTTTTTGACAGGCTTGCCACCCTTTGAAAAGGTGAGCAGCTGAGAGGAGAGATGTACGGAGAACTCCAGCGCATTTTCAGCCTGTTTCAGCATGGCAAGGGCCTTCTCCGGAATCTCGATGTTCATCTTCGCCATAGAAAGATATCCGAATAACCCCTGCAGAAGGTTATTAAAATCATGGGCAATGCCGCCTGCGAGAATGCCAATAGACTCCAGGTTTTGAGCCCGGAGCAGGTCCTGCTCTATCGCTTCCCGTTTGACGATCTCCTGGCGCAGGGAATTATTTGATTCCTGCAATTCTGCTGTCCGCTCATCCACCAGCTGCTGTAGTTTCTCACGGTGAAGCCGAAGTTCGTCCTCCGCCTGCCTGCGCTCAAGCTCGCCGGCCGCGCGCACTGCAACCAGCTTAAGGATCGATTCCGCCAGCCGGGGATTTTCAAGCTGGCGCGATCCTATGACAGCGATCAGTCCGATCGGTTCCCCCCTGGAGCTCCACAACGTAGTCCCCACATAGCTGTTTGCATTAATCTCCTGAAGCACTTCATCACGGGGAAAAAGGCTGCAGACATCCCTGGGGAAGCAGCAGATCGTCTTTCCGACCACGTCGCCGCACGGGGTATCTTTAAGTGCATACGTTATATTATCTTCGAATTTGCCGTTATAATAAACCGCCACTGTCCGGGCATCGAGACCTCCCGGCTCAAGCCGGTCGATGCAGACAAAATCCATACTCAAATGCTCTGCCAGGTACTGCGCCAGCGATTCAAAGAAATCTTCGCCTTTACAGCCGCATTTCAGCAGGAACATCTGAGCTTCCTCCATCTTCCTGCGTTCGGTAATGTCAAAAACATAATGCAGGTAAAGATCATCTGTGAACGGTGCCCAGATGTTCTTACTGATCCTCCCGTTGCATTCACATTCCTCCTGATGCCTTTCTCCGGACTCCCAGAGCATCGGAGCGAGGCAGATGGAGCAGGGAGCGTCAGCTTTGGCAAAGGTTTCAAAACAGGTTTTGCCTGCCATTGCCCCCGCCTCTGTCGCAAGTTCGTTGCACGCAACTATCTTTCTCGTCTGTTTTTCAATGACCAGAGTTGTGCAAGGTATACTGTCCAGAAGAGCGTGATAAAGGGATGATCCATTTTTCTGGTCATCGTGACCAGAAAGTTTATTCAGCATTATATTGACTCCTTGGGAAAACATAAGGTGAATACTGACGGTTCAGAGAGTAACTCTCTGTTACTTATAAAGTATATCACAGTCTGGGAAAATCGCAATACGGCCTGAGTGCCGGAATTATTGGGTCAGTTTCGGTGAATTTTTTCCTCTTTCATTCAATAGGTGACACCATTCACTCTTGATAATTCTATATATAGAGTATTATAAATGTATAGAAATTTATATGGAGTGTTTTTCTTACGCATTCGGAACACAAGGATATTTCATATGCAGATAGATCAGGAATACTTTCATGTTTGAAGATATAACAGGCAGGCATAGTCAAGCGGACTTAGACGAGATCAAAGCAATACTTCAGGATATTGAAAGATCCAGGAAGAATATAAGGCTCTATCCATCGAATAATCCCGTGTACCTTAAAACCATCGACCGCATCTATACAAACCTTGCTTCGTACCTCGATATAAATGATGAGCTTTCCCTGAAGGTAAAGCAGTATGACATTACCTTCAACAATGAGAATGTGTATCATAACGAAAATAAAGTTGAAAGCCTCGCGCTGTTATTATTTAAGGACGGCATAAGGGAACTGACCTTTATCAAAGGTGTTCCGAGAGAAGAGGCAGGAGATCTTCTGAAAATTCTTGCCACTGACCTGCAGGTCGAGATCCCTGAAGAAGATATAGTGACATTGATGTGGGAGCGGGAATTTCAATTTATCCGGTATGTCGTAGATAATGAGTACCTTTTAGAAGATGAGAACTTTGAGACAACCGCTATCGAAAATGTAAAGAAACATTCGGCCGGGAAAAAAGAGGTCCTGAACGCCTATAGAGATGTGGCAGATCTTGCGGAGGTGTCGAAAGTAGACACTGCGCCATTCACTGAAGAGGACAGCTGGAATTTATTGCGGGACCTCGAAATATCCTCGAAAGAAAGGACCCGAAAGCTGGTCAACCTGCTCTTCGAGATGCTGTTTCTTACACAAAACAAAGAAGAGTATGAGTTAATATCCGATATTATTGCCTTGCTTATTACCTATTTGTTGAAACATGAAGATCTGACAGACGTTATAAATATTATCAATAAAATAAAAAGCGGTATTGAAGGAAATGTTTACGGGGCAGAGACAAATCCTTTTTTGCAGAAAACACTGGACGTTATCAACTCAGGCGAATTCATCGAACTCTTCGGCAATGTGCTTGAGGAAAAGAGTAATTTGGGAAATGACATCATATTTGAGCTTGCAGGTTATTTCAGCAGGGACGCGATCCCTCACCTTGTCGAGATCCTCGGGGAGAGGAAAAATATTTCTACTGAGAAGTTGCTGATCACGATACTTTCCGAACTCGGCAGGCAGGATATTCCTGGTCTCGCGCATCATCTGGACGACAGCAGATGGGACCTGGTCAGGAATATTCTTAATATACTCAGGCAGATCAAGGACAGTTCTGCGGTGGAATTTATTGAGAAAGCCGTTGGACACCCTGACAAGCATGTAAAAGTAGAGGCCCTGAATGCGCTTGGCGAAATGGGAACTGAAAAAAATCTGCCAGTGATCAGACATTGCCTCACTGATCCGGATATTGTCGTAAGGCTTGCTTCTATCCATGCAATAGGGAATATAGCGGCCCCTGCTTCCAAAGAGATCATCATTAATGAAATAAAGAGCGCTAAATTTAATGACAGGAGTTACAGAGAGAAACGAGACCTCTTCAGGACCCTTGCAAAATGGAAAGATGACGATAGTATTAAACTGGCATTGAGATCACTCAGCAAATGGACCTTTTTCAACAAAACAAAAAACAATGAGACCAGGGCGGCTGCAGCCTATTGTCTGGGTATGATGGAAGTTAAGGAGGCACATGACCTTCTTTTGAAATTGCAGAATTCCAGGAACCCTCTACTGCGAAAAAATGCATTATGGGCCATTAAGAAGATAAATTATGAATGAGAAAATAAACAGTATACCTATTGAAGATGTCCTGAAGAAACTAGCGATCGTTCTTAAACAGGGGCAATTTCATGACAGTGATAATGCTGTTGTAATAAGTTCGATCAAGGCATTTCTCAAGCTCATCGATCAGCTTATAGAACATGACGGGACCCAGAAGATAGACCTGGTAGGTGATCTTTTCTATCTGAATAGAACACGGGTAAAATACTCCTCAAGATCCTCAATTCTCCTTGAAGATCTTTCGAGGGAATTCATAAAAAGGGAACTCGGGAGTATAGCTTTTATATCTCAGCTCAGCATAGATGATATCAAAGAATTCCTTAAGATATTTTCAGCTGCAGTATATCAGGATGATCCTTTTGAGTTTTTAAAAACTTCCCTTATGCATATACAGAATATCGATGTAGACAGATTGAAACAGATCAAGGAGGATGAAAAAGACCATCATGACAAAGATAAAAGGCGGACGGTTATAAAGACATATTTCAATGCGGTATCTTTTGCAAAAGGGCTTATGTCTAAACTGGAGTCCAAAGAAAAGGTCAGTGTTAAAACAGCAAAGAGGGTCGTTGGATCAATAATAGATGCTATTTTCAATGAAGAACAGCTGCTCTTTGGCTTAAGCGCAATAAAGGACTTTGATGAATACACCTATCATCACTGTGTCAATGTTAGTGTCCTTTCAATATCAATGGGCCAGAGGATCGGATTAAAACGTAAGGCACTTGTCGAATTAGGTTTTGCGGCTCTTTTCCATGATATTGGAAAGACAAATATTCCTAACGCAATTTTAAACAAACCTTCTGACTTTACAGATGAAGAGTGGAAGGTGATGAAATCCCACCCCTATTTAGGCGCTCTTTCCATGCTCAGGTTGAAGAAAATCGATAATTTATTAATATCTAATGCGATAGTTTCCATGGAACACCATATGAGCTGTGACCATTCAGGCTACCCTGAACTAAAGGAGCCTGTGGATCTGGACCTTTACTCAAAGATCGTCACTATTGCCGACCGGTATGATGCAATGACCTCTTCAAGGGTATACCAGAGGATTCCCCTTTCACCTAATGAAGCGCTCCACAGAATGCTCGAAACATCACACTTTTATGATCCGCGCCTGCTCAAATTGTTTGTTAACATGGTCGGACTGTTCCCGGCAGGTTCACTGGTTTTACTTGACTCAGGGGAAATGGGAATTGTCTGCGAGAGCAATCATAAATTTTCCGACAGGCCGAAGGTCCTGATCATTATTGACGGATCCGGAGAAAAAGTCGACGGGTTTATTGTTGACCTTACAGAAAAAAACGAATCAGGGAAATATCTAAAGAACATTCTTAAAACTCTCGACCCGAATAAATACAGCATAAATCTTGCTGAATACTTATTACAGGGTTAATGGATGACACCACTAGCAGGAAAGGCAGACACAGAGGACTGCCCCTGCATTCACGCTTTCCCACTTCGACATTCTGAGTTCATTATTCGATATTCGTCATTCGCTGTTTTCCTTGAATCCTCCCTTCTTACCTGTTTCTAATATGCTATAATTAGAAGCTTAGGACAGCGGTTAGAATCAGCCGGAAATTCAAGTTATTCATTTTTATTTTTATAAAATGTGTAGGCCTGCCCCCGGAGACTTACTACCTAAAAATACACGTCAAATGATGCGTATATATCCTGCATGTTCTTTGCGGCAGGGAATAAAGGCTTGACTGATGTTGTGTTGATATCGCTTATTTTCTTCGGCTCTCCCAGCCATTGCCCGCTTCCTGAATATTCATAATCATAGTATTGATAACCGAGCCTTATGAATGTTTTGGCAAATCTTGAAAGTTTCTTGCCCGGAATTTCATATATCCAGTATGCTTCGTAAACACTGCCTCGTGTCGCAAGTTTGCTTGCTATCAGGTCATCAGAAGCAGGAGTGAAAGTAATCCAGTTCTTTGAGCCATAGTTATACTCAAACCCAACCTTGCTGCTAAGCTTCTGTAGAGGTACACGCAATCCGGCATATAATGCATAGCCGTTCTTTTCTTCAAAGTCGGATACTCCGGGATCGGTAAGAAGACTTCCGAATCCGGATTCGCTTTGCTTCTTCGGGTCTGTACGGCTCATTCCGCCGGAAACGAACCAGTCAACATTTTTTATCTTGTGCATGAAAACCGTTGAAAGCTGATACAGGTCTCCAACATTAGTTGAGCTGAAACGGGGCTGATTTACAGATGCTTCTATCTCCGGCATGTCTGTCATGTGAAATGCCTTAAAACCCTGAAGCTCAAAGAGAATATTTCTGTTATAGTCATTCAGCTCCCAGTTAAATCCTGCGAAGTCAGCGTCATCAACATTACTGCTTGAAACGCCATTGAATCCTGATTCAAAACCTCTTCCGTAACATATCTTGATATTACCGGGTGCCGGTTTATCATGGAATAAAGCTACAACCATACCGTCAAAGGCATAGTCAATGCCAAGACCTATAGCAGGAGAATCCCTATCGGTATTTTGCCTCAGATGGGTTGGAGCCCCTCCGGTAGATGGTCTCCTGCCAACAGACATTGCAATAGGTTTTCCGCCGATATTCATCCAGTTTATAAATGCCCTGTCAACTCTTAAAATATTATCTTTTGCAAGATGCCCCGTGTTTCCATCAAACAGCATGCCGTTATGTGCAAAAATGCCGAACATCGGGTCTGTGCCACTGCTTAATGATGAAGAGGTTTGACTGCCGGCAACTTTGTACATTGCGAGCCTGCCGACAAATCCAATGTTCTCTGTTGCCTTAGCTTCAACGTTTAATCTGAAGCGATGGGTCATGATCGAATCGTTCTCAGCGGTAAATGATTTATCAGAACCGAAACCCATGGCAGGATAATAATATGTATGCTGTGCCGGGAATTTTGCCCTTACTGAATCTGCCCTGAATCTGTAGTCGCCATAAAGACTGAATCTTGAGATGTCCACAGCTTTGTCCGCATTGTACGCTGCATCCTTGATCTTCTTTTCGTGAGTTACAATCGTTTCATCCTGCACTGCTTCCTTTGTCTCTATCTCTTTCGTAAGCCTTTCGACCTTCTGTGATAGCTCATCTATCATGTCAAGAAGAACATCCCTTTCGATGGCATATGAAGCCGCCGGGAACAGCATACTGCATACTGTAAAAACAATTAATATTAACTTCATTATTATTCCGCTCCTTTCGCTGCCTGTTTGTATGAAATGCATTATATATTCAAATATTCGAATATATTAATATAAGCATATGAGAATGTATTGTCAAGAAATGAATTAATTGATCTG
>CBFDEG010000136.1:0-6934 GCA_965603765.1 uncultured bacterium
GGCTTGATACTGAGAAGGCCAAAGCGGAAAAATGGCTTGATACAGTAAGGGCCGAAGCTGAACGGTCTCTGACTGAAACAGAAGATGAATTGAAGGCGGCGCTTGAAAGTCATCTTGCTGAAGCAGCCGTTGGAGCAGAGAAAAAAGCATACTCTATTATCAGGGACGCCGGGGCCGCTGCCGATAGATTAGCGGGCATCAGCGACCATGAACTTAAAGAGATGATCTCAAGACACATCATCAAGATCCTTCCGGGGGGACAGTATGATAGCAAGGATGTCGAAGGTTGAGATAGCCGGGCCGAGAGAACTGCTTCAGGACACTCTCTCACTTCTGCACGAAACAGGTCTGTTCCAGATAGAACCTGCTGCAACGGGGTTCATCAATAAAACGGAAAGGCCGTATGTTGAGGCATTCCTTCAGGACGAGGACGCAATTGCCGAACGGTACTTCCTCGAAGAACTGCGGGCCAGGACAGACGAGCTCTTCTCATACCTTCCTTCAGTCCCGCTAAGGGAACTCCGGATACAGCCGCGGACCATAATTGATTCAGTAAACGAGATACTGCCCGAACACATCAAAACATGCAGAGAGATCTCCGCAAAAAAAGAAGAACTGAAAAAAGAGCTCTCCGGCCTGAACAAATACATATACTTCCTTGATGCCGCAGGCTCATTCCTTGAAGAAAATGCAGCCGCGCCAGACATAGACTTCATCGGTCTCACCATAAAGGACACCGGAAGCATTGAGCTGATACGTTCCCTGTTGAAACAATATACTGAAAACAGGTTCGAATTCGTGACATCAAATGCGCCGGACGGCACGATCATCGGAGTGGCGGCAATAGAAAAGAGCTTCTCTGAAAACATCAAAGGCATACTGCAGGAAAGGGACATCCCCGAGCTCAGACTGCCGGCATCACTTAAAGGTATGAGCTTCTCTGAAAAGCTCTCTGCCCTGAAAAAACAGACTGAAACTGTCACAGCCTCAATTGAAGAGACAACCATGCAGCTCGACAGTTTCACACTGAAATGGGGCGCCATATATAAGAACGTAAGGGAGTGGGCAGAAGAGAAGCTCTCGGTACTAAAGGCATCCGCTTCCGTGTTCGAGACAAAAATGTGCTTCATCATTAACGGATGGATGGCCTCCGCTAACGCAGGGACTCTCAGGGAAAAACTGAACAAAGCCTTTTCAGGCAGGGTCATTCTCGAAGAGCTGGAGATAAAGGAGGAGGACATTGACCGCATACCGGTCATACTCCGGAACCCCGCTTATTTCAGACCTTTTGAAATATTCACAAAGATACTCCCCCTGCCCCAATACAGCTCTTATGACCCGACACCCTTTATCGCTGTATTCTTCCCTGTGTTCTTCGGGATGATACTCGGCGACGCGGGCTACGGCGCTATACTCGCAGCGCTCTCCCTTATTCTGTTAAGACATGCGAAACAGCGAAAACTTCTTGCCGACATATCCAAAATACTCTTTCTCTGTTCAATGAACGCTATATTTTTCGGCCTGCTTTACGGCGAGTTTCTGGGGGACCTGGGAGAGAGGCTTTTCGGCATGTATCCTCTGTTAATTGAAAGGCGCACAGCAATAATGCCGATGTTATATTTTTCGGTAACGGTCGGTATCGTTCATATCATTCTCGGGATATTCCTCGGGTTCATCACTGAGCTTAAAAAGAGATCAACGAAGACCGCCATATACAGACTCCTCCATATTATTTTCATACTCTGCATGCTTGCGCTCTTTGCCTCACTCTTCGGGGTATTCCCGGCTCTGCTGACAAGGCCCATTGTACTGGCGATCCTCATACTGACACCTCTGATACTCTTTACGGGCGGACTGCTCGCCCCCCTTGAAATACTAAAGAGCATCGGCAACATGATATCGTACGCAAGGATAATGGCCATCGGCCTTACATCGGTCCTCCTTGCATACACGGCAAACCGTCTTGCCGGTCTCACCGGTGACGTAGTGGTCGGTGTTGCCGCGGCCGCACTGCTTCACATTATCAATTTGATACTCAGCGTATTCTCCCCTGCCGTACATTCGCTGAGGCTCCATTATGTTGAGTTCTTCAGCAAGTTCATAGAAACAGGAGGAGAGGAATTCAGGCCGTTTAAAAAGAAAAATAAAACATTGAAATAACTCAAGGAGGTATTTATGGAAATGGAAAGAGTGCTTATATCATTTGCCGCGGCTCTTGCAATCGGACTGACCGCCCTTGCAACAGCATGGGCGCAGTCAAAGATCGGCGCGGCAGGCGCGGGCGCGCTGGCTGAGAAACCGGAACTGACAGCAACCGTCATCATCCTGGTCGCTATCCCCGAGACAATGGTGATACTCGGTTTTGTGGTAGCGGCAATGATACTCTTCGGGGTCTAAAAACCATGGGCCACAAAGAACTTATCGAGTCGCTTTACAGAGAAGCTGACAAAAAGGTCACTCTTTTATTGAAGACAGCTGAGGCTGAGGCTGAAAGCATACGCTCTGAGACCGCAGAGCGGATCAAACGATTAAGAGATGATTTCAGCAGCAGAGAGGCCGCGGCCGCTGCAAGGGATACTGCGGCTCTGACCGGAAAGGCGGAAAGAGAGGCGCGCGCCATTGTTCTCTCGTCAGAGAAAGAGCTCTCCGAAAGATTGAGGAGGCTTGCATCATCCTGTCTTAATGAATTGAGAAGCAGTGAGTACGATGCTGTTTTCAGCGCGCTATGCAGGGAGCTTCCTTCAGCCGAATGGAAAACAGTAAGAGTGAACCCTGCTGACATTGATATTGCAAAGCGATCATTGCCTGAAGCGGACATCATTACTGATCAGAATATCACAGGGGGCATGACGGTGCTTCTTGGCAACGGTGAGGTGCAGGTGAGCAACACCTTTGAAAAACGGCTCGAAAAGGCATGGGAAGAGATAGCGCCATTAATAATAAAAGATATATACACGAACATTAAATAATATGGAACTCCTTGATCATCAAAAAGAGAGCGGATACCCGGGGGAATACCTTGTTGCAAGGATAAAGGGCAGACGCTCAAAGCTTATCAGGGAATGGGACCGCCTGCTCTTTGAGCCCGACCTGCGCGGGCATCTCAAGACGAGCGGCTACGGACCGTTGATGGATGAAGATGCAGACGAAGGTGTCCTTACATACCTTCAGAAAGAATACAGATGGGCGTGGCTCCAGATGAACAGCGAGCTGAGAAACATATTCAGCCCGTTCTTTATGTATATTGAGACAGACACCCTCATCCTCTGTCTCAGGCACCTGCAGACCGGCTCACCGGCATCAAAGATAGAAGAGTTATTGACGTTCAGCCTGCTTTCCAAACAAACAGCCGATATACTGAAAAGTTCAGGAGACATTGCAGCAGCTGTCAACAGGCTCGAAACAGACGGTCTGCTGCCTCACGGCCGTTACAGCCATGAAGAGATCCTCTTAACAGAAGGGCTTAAAGGCCTTGAAGAGAAACTGGTATCCGGCATCTTTGAAATGATCACAAGTTCAGACCTTGATGATGTTCTGCGGGAGTTCTTTATATATACAGCGGACTCAAGGAATATAATCTCTGCCTCCAAGCACATCAGGTGGGGATTGAAAAGCTCTCCTTATTTCCTTAAAGGCGGGAGCATCAGCACCGCCGGACTCAGCAGGGCTGTTGCTGAAAAAGATTCAGACCATATAGATCGGGCAGTGCAAAAACTGACCGGAACGCGGAATGAAGATCGTTCTGTACCGGCCATTTACAATCTACTCCTGATACACTTTGATAAAAAGCTCAAAATTGCGGGAAGAAAATCGGACATTGGCGCCATACTTTATTACCTCTGGAAATGCAAAATGGAGGCGCGCAATCTCAGCACCATCCTGTATGGAAAGACGCTCAGCAGGGACAGACTCAAAACGGAGCTTGTATATTGAAAAAAATAATTTTCATAACACCGACAGGGACCGAATACGGTTTCAGGCTGGCCGGCATCAGCCATTACACGTCCGGCAGGGACGATACCGAAAGCCTGCTGAGCACAATGACAAAAGGGCCGGACACAGGCATCATCATAATAGATGAACGGCTTCTTGAATATCTCCCTGAAAATACGGTGAAAGAAATAGAAAAAAGATGGGACGGCGTAATGCTGGTCCTCCCTGCACCGGAACTCCCCGGCATCGGGATAGAGGACTATGCAGCAAGGCTCATACGGGAGGCCATCGGCTATCACATGAGGTTAAGGACATGAGAGGAAAGATAACAGGGATATCAGGGCCTTCCGTAACGATCGACCTGAAAGATGTACAGCTCTACGAAAGGGTGTATATCGGCCATGCGATGCTGACCGGCGAGGTAGTTCGGGTAAACAGGGATCATGCCATTGTTCAGGTATTTGAAGACACCCGCGGCCTTGCTGCAGGCGAACCCGCAGAAGGCACAGGAAGGCCGTTCACCCTGGAACTCGGGCCGGGTCTCCTCTCAATTATATTCGACGGGCTCCAGAGACCTCTCCTTCGCCTGCATGAAAAGGCGGGGCCGTTCATACGATCAGCAATTAACGTACCCCGTCTTGAGCATGAGAAAAAATGGATATTTCACCCATCAAAGAAAAAGGGTGAAAGCGCAGAGCACGGTGATCTGATCGGTTATATAGAAGAGGGCGGTTTCAGACATACTATTTTCTGCGGCCCTGAAGCCGGAGGCACCATATCCTTTATACAGAACGGGGAAGTAACTATTGATACCCCTATTGCAGAGTTTGAGAACGGGACAAAAGTTTACGGCCATATAGAGTGGCCGCTGAGAATGCCTCGACCATTCAGGAAAAAGCTCCCGCCTGACAAGCCGCTTGTAACAGGCCAGCGCTCAATAGATTTCCTTTTCACTATAGCAAAAGGGGGTACCGCTATAATCCCCGGCGGGTTCGGCACAGGCAAGACTATCCTTGAACACTCAATAGCCAAGTTCGCGGATGTGGACATCGTGGTCTACGCGGGATGCGGTGAAAGGGGCAATGAGATGGCCGAGCTCATTGAGGAATTCGCGGAACTGAAAGACCCCCGGACAGGCAGGCGGCTGATGGACAAGACCATAATGGTCGTAAACACATCGAACATGCCAGTTGCCGCACGAGAGGCATCCATATACACTGCTGTAACCATCGCGGAATATTACAGAGACATGGGGCTCCATGTGCTCCTGCTTGCAGACAGCATATCAAGATGGGCTGAGGCCTTAAGGGAGATATCAGCCTCCCTTGAAGAACTCCCTGGTGAAGAGGGATACCCGACCTATCTCGCGTCAAGACTTGCCGGTTTTTTTGAGAGGTCCGGCACTGTCGAAACACTAAACGGAGATATCGGTTCATTAAGCATGATAATATCCGTTTCTCCACCGGGCGCGGACTTTACAGAACCGGTAACGCAGGCATGCCTGAGGACAGCCGGGGCATTTCTCATGCTCGACACCGGTCTGGCCCACAGGAGACACTTCCCTGCCATCAACTGGTCCCAGAGCTATTCACTCTACACCGGCAGACTGCTTGAATATTTCAAGACAGGCATATCCAGAGAGTGGGAAGACGCGCAGATCAGATGCAGAGAAATACTGCATAAAGAGGAAAAACTGAGAGAGGTAGCAGAGATAGTCGGACCGGAAGGACTTCAGGACATGGACAGACTTATCATGCATACAGCCGAACTCATAAGGACAGAATTTCTCAGCCAGAATGCCTATACCGGTGATGCCTTCTCAACCCCGGAACAGACACTCAAAAAAATAAAAGCGATAACCGGCTTTTACGATGATGCTGATAAACAGCTTGGAGAAGGAATTAAATTAGATGAAGTTTTGAAATAATTAAGAATTATGAATTATGAATTAAGAATGACAAAACACGCAACTCGCAACTCGAAACACGCAACTCGTATGAGGTATCACCATGAGACTTTCAGAACATAGTTATAAAACCATATCATCGGTGGCGGGGCCTTTGCTTTTTGTGGAGAATGTATTTAATGCCCGCATAGGTGAGGTGGTGAAGGTTATTGCGCCTGACAAAAGAGAACTTGATGCGGAGGTGCTCGAAATTGAGGGGAACACTGTGCTCATTGAGGTATACGGTGAAACACACGGGCTCGACACAAGGAACACCTCTGTCATATTTATGGACGCAATAAAACAGGTGCCGCTTGCGCCGGGCATTGCAGGCAGGGTCTTCAGCGGTTCGTTCAAGCCCCTTGACGATCTGCCGATGTTCATCCCTGAAAAGTGGGGGCCTGTAACAGCCTTCCCCATAAACCCGGCTGTACGGGCAAGGCCGCGGGAGTTCATCGAAACAGGCATATCCGTGATAGACGGGCTCAACACACTTGTAAAAGGACAGAAGCTCCCCATCTTCTCATGCTCGGGGCTTCCTGCTAAAGAGCTTGTTGCATCGATACTGAAAAATGCCGGACTCTCTAACAGCAATTCCGGACGCGCGGAAGACCGGGACTTCATGGTCGTGTTCGCGGCAATAGGACTGACCTTCCGTGAATATTCATATTACAGTGAAGTGCTTCAGACAATGCATTCAGGTTTCACCGCATTTGTGAACATGGCGGACGACCCTGTTATAGAAAGACTCCTGACCCCGAGGTTCGCGCTCACAACAGCCGAATACCTAGCGTTCGAACGCGGCATGGACGTGCTCGTTATCATAACGGACATAACGAACTACTGCGATGCCTTAAGAGAGATATCAACCGCACGGGAGGAACTGCCGGGCAGAAGGGGCTATCCCGGATACATGTACTCTGACCTTGCCTCGATCTATGAACGCGCGGGACGCATAAAGGGCATGAAGGGTTCGGTCACCATCCTGCCGGTGGTCACAATGCCTGAAGACGACATCACCCACCCTGTCCCTGACCTGACCGGATACATAACAGA